>NZ_JAGGQR010000055.1:0-72494 GCF_018613205.1 Bacillus sp. ISL-46 | reverse complement strand
CTGACTTTTGTCGCCAATAGCTTTACTACCACTACTTTTTCATATTGTATCTATTCACTTCTATTTTAAAGAAAGAAATCTAATAGGCCCCTAGGCACCAATATGTAAAGATAAAGAGACCTTTCCGCATCACGGAAAGGTCCCTTTAAAGCTAGCTTATTTAATTAAAAACTATTTTACTAACATCGTTAAAACCGTATCTAATAAAACATTAATCCCTTTTTCGCAATCTTCCCAAGTGGTTAACTCTTCTTCACAATGGCTTTTGCCGTTAATACTAGGAACAAATAGCATGGCCGCAGGAACGAAGCTCGCAATGAATTGGGCATCATGGCCGGCACCGCTGACCATTCTTCTATTAGAATACCCGAGCGACTGTGCCGATTCTTCTAAACGCTGGCAAATTTCAGGTTCGAACCAAACGGTGTCCCGCTCCCATAATTTTGTTGTTTTAACCTCACAACCTTCATTTAACGAGGTTAAATTCGGAAGTGCTTCGATGAAGTTTTTTACCGTACGGACAATTTCCATGTCCTTGTGACGTGCTTCAAGAGTAAAGACCACCTTGTTCGGAATGACCGTATGGATGCTTGGGTACACGTTTACTCTGCCAATCGTGAAGACTAAATCTTCATCTAAAACTCCTAACCGCCTGCGGATTTCATTGATTAAATTATTTGTAGCAAACAAGGCATCTTTTCTCATCTTCATTGGCGTTGTGCCGGCATGGTCAGATTCCCCTGTTACTTCAATCTCATAGCAAGCCATTCCCACCACACATTCGACGACACCGATTGAGAATGCTTCTTTTTCAAGGATTGGGCCTTGTTCAATGTGGAGCTCTAAAAGGGCCGATGCCTCTTTCAATCGATTCTCCACATCGCCTTCGTACCCGCTCGACTTTAAAGCCTCCCCAAAAGTAACTCCCTCTGAATCTACCTTTTTTAACATAGCAGACTTTTCAAATTTGCCTGAAAGGACCCCCGATGCCATCATCGAAGGTTCAAACCTGGCACCTTCTTCATTCGTAAAGTTAACAATCGTGATCGGAATTTGTGGTTTAATTTGATTCTCGACAAACGTTCGAACCACTTCTAAACCAGCCACTACCCCTAAGACACCATCGAAACGGCCGCCTTTTTTCACCGAATCCAAATGGGATCCAATAAGAATTGGAGGCTTATCTTCTGTTCCAGCCAGTGTCGCATACATGCAGCCCATATCATCAACCTTGACTGTCAACCCTAATTCCTCGCAGCAAGAACGGAAGTAATCCCTTACCCGGATATCTTCCTTGGATAAGGACAACCTTGTGACCCCATTGTTTTCTGTCCGGCCAAAGTTTGCAAATTGTTCCAATGTCGTCTTCAGTCTTTCTCCATTAATTAATAATTTTTGTCGTTGCATGATTAAACACTCCCCTTTTTTATCTGAGATTAAGTGCATAATTCAATGTTAAAAATCTCGTGGAGGATAAAAACAGAAATTTGCGGACTTTTGATTTTTAAGCTGTTCTGGGACCCAAAGTAAGCCTAATATTAAATTTAAGCAAATATTCAGACAACAATTTAATTATACACCACTGCTAAGGCCTGTCATTAGACAAAACATCAAATCTTTCTTACAAATTGTTTTATAGTTTGTATGTATTAGTAACATCACAAAATATAAAAAGGTGTCAGGCACCACTCGTGGACATTTGTCCACGAACGGTGCCTGACACCAAATTTAATACTGATCTACTTATTTTTTCTTTGCGTGTTTGCGCATGTCAAAGGCTACTGCGACGATGATGATTAAGCCTTTTACGATGAATTGAATGTATGGGCTTACGCCAAGGAAGGCTAATCCGTAGTTGATGACTTGGAAAATCAGTACCCCTGTGATAACACCAGGGACGGTTCCAATTCCACCTGATAGTGATACACCGCCGACTACGCAGGCTGCGATTGCATCTAGTTCATACATATTACCTGTGTTGTTTGTTGCACTACCTACACGTCCAGCTTCCAGCGTCCCTGTTAAGCCGTATAGAAGACCTGCGATTGTGTAGATGATAATCAGATTTCTTGCTACGTTTACTCCGGAAACCTTAGCAGCTTCTGGGTTTCCACCAATGGCGTACATATTTTTACCTAGCTGTGTTTTATTCCAAATCACCCAAATGATAAGTGATACTACAATGGCATAAATAATGAGATATGGAAATTCATATTGGCCAATTTTTATTCCGCGTTGCGCAAAAGTTGTAAAGGCTTGGCTTAATCCACCAATTGGCTGCGCACCATATGGCGGGCGGTCAAAATAAATCGAAGTTAGTCCGTAAACACCAATCATCATACCTAAGGTAGCAATGAATGGAGGAACGTGAAATTTTGCTACAATGACACCGTTTAATGCTGAAATGATACCTGTTGCTACCATCGCAATGACAATCGGAACAATTAACGGTAATTCCGGCAGGTTTGGATACATTTTATATGCATAATCCCCTGCTTGCAACATCGAGGCTGATATGACGGCTGCAAGTCCAACCATCCGGCCAGCTGAAAGGTCGGTACCTGCAGTAATTAAGATACCTGCTACCCCAAGTGCGATAATAATACGTGAGGATGATTGACTTAAGATATTAATTAAGTTTGTCATCGATAAGAAGTCCGGAGAAGCAGCGACAATCCCGACAACAAGAAGGATTAAAACTACATAAATTACGTTATCAACAAGCCATTTTGATACGCTTGATTTTTTTGATGCTTGAGTATTCATATCCATTCCTCCTAGTACAAAGCTGCTAATTGCATAATTTCTTCTTGAGATGTTTTGGCAGTCTCCACAATTCCAGCTGCTTTTCCATTACTCATGACTAAAATTCGGTCTGTTACACCCAAAAGCTCAGGCATTTCGGAAGAAATCATGATAATTCCTTTTCCTTCCGCAGCTAATTGGTTAATGAGCTGATAAATTTCAAACTTTGCCCCGACATCAATACCCCTAGTTGGTTCATCTAGCAATAAAATATCTGGTTTTGTTAGCAGCCAACGGCCAATAATTACCTTCTGTTGGTTACCACCTGATAGACTTCCAATCGATGTCTTTTGAGAAGGTGTCTTTACCTTCATGGAGTCAATTACCCACTGGGTATCATCGGCGACTTTGCGGTCAGATAAGAATCCGCTTTTTGTTTTATATTGCTTCATGTTAGAAATGATCGAGTTAAAGCTAATGCTTAGTTCTGGGAAAATACCGGTTGATCTTCTTTCCTCCGTCACAAGGGCAAAGCCATTTTTGATGGCTTGCTGCGGTGAATGGTTTTTAACTACCTTACCATTTAATTCAATCGTTCCTGATGTTAGCGCCCTCATTCCAAATAATGCTTCCACCACCTCGGTACGTTTCGAGCCAACCAATCCGGCAATACCTAAGATTTCGCCTTTTCTTAACTCGAAGCCGACATTAGAAAAAGAAGGCCGTGTTTCTGCAGTCAAATCAGATACTTTCAATATTAATTCACCTGGTTTGTTTATTTTTTCAGGGAACCGTTGTGAAAGGTCACGTCCTACCATCAATTTAATAATTTCATCGGTTGTTAGGTCCTTCGAACTTTTTGTTGCTATATACTGACCATCACGCATGATCGTTACTTCGTCAGAAATCTTTAAGATTTCCTCCATTTTGTGTGAAATATAGATAATCGCAACGTTCTCACTTTGAAGCCTTTTGATGATTCTGAACAGATGATTTACTTCCGTCTCTGTTAGAGAGGAGGTTGGTTCGTCCATTACTATAATTTTAGAATGATAGGAAACAGCTTTTGCAATTTCCACCATCTGCATTTCGGAAACAGAAAGCGTGCTCACCTTACTGCGTGGATTAATACTGATATCAAGACTTTTAAAAATAGCCGCTGTATCTTCGTACATTTTCTTTTCATCGATGAAAATGCCCTTTTTCGGATAACGCCCCAGCCAAATATTGTCCATAACATTCTGTTGACGTACCTGATTTAGTTCTTGGTGTACCATGGAAACTCCGTTTTCGAGGGCTTGCTTCGAATTGGCAAAGGAAACTTCTTTCCCACCAAAGAGAATTTTGCCTTCATCCATCGAATAAATGCCGAATAAGCATTTCATTAACGTCGATTTTCCTGCACCGTTTTCGCCCATTAAGGCATGCACCGATCCAGGCTTTACTTTTAGGGAAACATTGTCTAAAGCAAGTACCCCTGGGAACCTTTTGGTTATATTAAGCATTTCTAGTAAATTAGTAGAACTTGATTCTGACATGAGCGAACCTCCTCTGAAACCATTTAAAAAAGGATGAGAGCTCCATAGGATGCTTCTCAAACTTTTAAAGAGAGTAATAATTTTTTTGCGGTATCCAGCTCCAAATATTTGGAGTCTTACTCCGAACGAAAGAAAAGCGACCTCTTTTCCTTCGTTCGAAGAGCGCCTAAGGGCTGATTCCAGCCCCTGGACAAGGCGCTTCTGCTTTTCTTACTTATAAGCGTCTCTACCAACTTGGATATTATCTTTTGTTACTTCAATGTAAGGAACACGAACTGCTTTATTATCGTCTAGCTTCCACTCAGTTCCGTCTAATACATCTTTGCCATTTGCTGCATTTGCTGCTAGCTGAATAGTGGCGCTACCTTGGTTTTTCGCATCATTTAAGATTGAACCAACCATTTTACCATTTTCAATCATTTCAAGTGCTTCTGGAATCGCGTCAACACCTACAACAGGCATGAACTTGTCTCCGGAGAAGTAGCCTGCTTTTTCAAGAGATGCAATTGCACCTAATGCCATACCATCGTTGTTGGCAATAACGAATTCGATTTTGTCATTGTATTTTGCAAGCCAAGCATCCATTTTTTCAGTTGCTTTCATTGCATCCCACATCGCTGTATCCATAGCTAATTCTTCCACTTGAATCCCTTTTTCTTTGACAGTGTCCACTGCAAATTTTGTACGAGCTTCTGCATCTGGGTGTCCTGGCTCACCTTTTAGTAATACGTATTGAAGCTTGCCATCTTTGTTTTTGTCATATTTATCTTTGTTAGCTTCCCAAGCTTTTGCAATTAGTTCACCTTGAAGTACACCTGATTCAGATGATGTTGTTCCAACATAGTAAGCTTTATCATAGCCTTTTAATACACTTGCATCAGGCTCTTTATTAAAGAAAATAACCGGAAGATCTTTTGCTTTTGCTTTGTCCACAATTGTTTGCGCTGCTTTTGGATCAACCAGGTTAATTGCTAGAGATTTTGCTCCTTTAGCAATTAGGGTATCAACTTGTTCAATCTGTTTTGCTTGGTCGTTTTGCGAGTCATTTAGCATTAGCTTTACTTTATCTTTTGCTGAAGTCTCCATTGCACGGCGAACATAGGACATGAAGTTGTCATCAAATTTGTAAATAGTTGCACCAACTGCTGGAAGACTGTTGTCCTTGCCTTTTCCAGAATCTGTACCGCTTGTTGAATCACTGCATCCTGTTGCTAATAGAATACTAGATGCAACTGTTAAAGATAGAATTAAACCTTTTTTCTTTTTAAACATGTTGTCATTCTCCTTTTACTATTTAGTAAAGACTCTGGTAAGGCAGCAGAACCGCTCCACTTAACCTTGGCGTAAGCCCTTACACTTATGTTAGCATGAGGGCATTCGATTCAATAGGACAAAAGTCTAGCATTAATTTGTGATTACCTAGATTTTTTTGCAAACGCTTTATTTTTTATGTCAAAAAATGAGATCAATCCACTACGACGGATTGATCTCATTAGAGAAATAATATTAACCTACTGTTACTTTGCGAAATTCTGTTGGCGATAAGCCTGTATGCTTTTTAAACACGCGGCTAAAATAGTTTGGATCCTTATAGCCAATCGAATAGCATATTTCCTTCAAGCTTTTTCCTGGGTCAACCATTTCAGCCTTGGCATGCTGGATTCTTATTTCCGTCACATAATCAATAAAGGTCATCCCAAAACGATCTTTAAATAATTTGCTAAAATAATAGGGACTAAGCTCCACATATTCTGCCACTAATTCCAATGTAATCGAAGCAGCATAATGGTTTTCGATATATTCCTTTGCCTTATGGAGCATGCCCTTAGCGTGATTGTTTCGCCACACCTGGACATGATGAACGACGGCTAATAAATGGGCCTTTCCTTTTTCAAAAATTGCCATAATATCCTCAGACTCTTCCACTGTAGGTGTTCGTTCATAGCTTATACCTAAATCATGGAGCATTCGGGAAACGAGAATAAACAATTCATCAAATGACTTTTTAACTAGTGACCCTTTTATTTTCTTATCATCTGCCAGCATCGTTGCAAACGATTCAAAAATGACCAAGACTTGATTGACATCTCCCTGCCGGACAGCTTCTAATAGTTTCTTCTCAATCTCTAACACCCCTGATTGAGAAGGGAGCTCAGTAGATCCTTGTTTAACTGCAAATAAATATTTTCGATTTGGAGTTTTTACAAGGTGATGCAGGGCCGTTAGCGCGTCATGATAGGATTTATTTAGTTCATGTGCATGGTTGTAGGGAAGACCGACTCCAATCCTTAGTTCCGCATCCAAGTATTTCTTTTCAAAAAGACTGTTCAGACCATCGATGACCGCCTGCGCATTGGTTTTAAATTGGACCTTTTCCGTTGTTTTTTTACAGAGGAATAAAACAGGTACCTGTGCGTCAGTTAACGGCCCAACCATCATTTCTTGTTTCATCACGATAGAATTAAGGGTATCCTTAAGCCACAAATACCAGTTCTGTTTTTCAACTGCTGCAAGTTCCGTCATGCCCCGTGGCCGTAGAGAGAAAAGCATGATATATCCTGAAGTAATCTCAACCCCAAGCAGCTGGCCCCATTCATCAAAGGTGATATCCTGAACTTGATTCACTAATACATTCGATACCCATTCTTTTTGGGCGATCGATACCGCACGGTCCAGGTTTACCCGCAAATTTTGCTGCTCTTCCCGCTGTTTACTCTCCTCCAAGATGTCACCAGAAACGCGGTCCAAAGCCGCAAGAATATCTTGTTTTCTGCTGGGTTTTAAGATGTATTCTTTAACCCCCTGCTGCATTACTTCCTTTGCATATTCGAACGTATTAAAGGCGGAAACCATAATAAACCGAATGCCAGGGTCGATTTTTTTTATCGCTTTGACGGCTTGAACACCATCTATTCCCGGCATTTTTATATCCATAAAAATGATATCTGGCCGATGTTCCGTGGCCATTTCAATTGCCTTTCTTCCATTAGGGGCTTCTCCAATGACAATTACGTCCATGGATGAACGGTTAATGATCTTCGTTAATGCCGTCCGCTCCAAGACTTCATCATCCACAATAAGAATTTTCAACAAGGCCTTTTCCCCCTTTGGTAACATCAGGAATCGTAAGTCTAAAATTGGTTCCATGGTCTACTTCTGATTCAATTTCAACAATGTCATTTCTCTGATAAAAGAGCTGCAGCCTTCTTACCACATTTTTCACACCAATACCCGTTGACTGACCTTTTGATTTTTCAGCTTCGTATCTTTCTTCTGGTTCGATACATTCTACATATTTGAGCAATCTATTCTTGGTGGTATCTTCCATTCCCGTACCGTTATCAATGACTTCGACGTAAATCTGATGATTATGCCTGTATATATGAAGACGGATGATCCCATTTTCTTCGTAGGATTCAACCCCATGCATGAATGCATTCTCAATTAATGGCTGTAAGATTAAACTAGGGATTTCAATATCTAAACAATCATCCTCGATGTCGGTCACAAATTGAATCCGTTCCCCAAAACGTGTTTGTTGGATATAAAAATACTCTTGAACAATTCTCACTTCTTCTCTTAGCGTTGAGGCCTTGTCGAAATCACTCAAGTTATATCTTAGTATGGCAGCAACAGCTTCTATTAATCTTGTAGTCTGTTCCGCTTCTTCCAAATAGGCCATTTTTGAAACCGCATTCAATGTATTGAATAGGAAATGAGGATTGATTTGATTTTGGAGACTCTTTAACTCCAATTCTTTTAATAACTTATCCAACTCCCCTTGTTGTTTGATTTCCGTTACGAGCTGTCTAAGGTTCGTACGCATTTGGTTAAAGGTTTCTGTTAATGGCTTAAGTTCGTCCTTTGTGGTAATTTTTATATCCTCACCTGCTAAGTTTCCAATTGAAATCTCCTTAGCTGCATGTGATAACAATCTAATTGGCTTCGTAATACCGCCGGAAATCCATAATGCTAACAAAGTGCTTAGAAAAAAAGCAGCCGCAAAAAGGGAAATCGACATGAGCTTATAATAATGGTTTTGCTTCTCCATTTGATCATATAATTTTTGATAGTCCGTCAGTTTATTATTTAATAGTGCAAGAGTGCTTTCTTGAAGAAATGAGTTTATTTTCAATACTTCATTAAAATGACCCGAATATTGATTAATCTCGTCCTGCTTAAATGCACCAACAGTGGCATCCCCTTCATCCAAAAAACTATCAATCATATTTTTATAATTTGTAAGCGTAATCTCATTCGTATTGATTACTTTATAAAGCCTCTTTTGGTCCTTAATAAGCTTTAGCTTTTCTTTTCGATAGTCTTTTAGGTAGGATTCATCCTTATCTAAAATATACCCATGAAGCTTTTCCGTAAGTAAATTGGATCTTTGCGAAATATCATTTAGCAAAAGAAATCGTTCAAAGCTGTCATCATATTCCGTCACCAGCTTTTCACTACTGTTATAAAAAAAGAACCCGACCGAAGTTAACAAAACTACAAGGACAATGAAATAAAGCAGCAATTTTGATCTAATCCGAAATAACATCATTCATGCTCCCCCATTCTGCCATTATTCACGGATAAATCGCTTATTCTCAAAATTCGAGTATCCGTATGGACAATAGGCGAAACCTTTTTCCCCTCAATTAGATCAATCATCATTTTTACTGCCCCATAACCCATTTGAAATGGTTCCTGGACAACGGTTGCCTTAATGGTTCCCTTTCTTATCAACTTAAGCGTTTCCGGTAGTGTATCAAAGCCAATAATATAAATTTGATTCTGTTTTTTATATTTTTCGACCACTTGGGCAATTTCGATGCCATCCAAGGCACTTGTCCCAAAGAACGCGTTGACCTCAGGGTGATCCTGCAAAATTTGGTTGGCTTTTTCCGCTGCTTTCACTCTGCTAATCTCTGACTCTTCCACAGCAATGATATGGATTCCTTTTTCTGCTTTAACAGCATCCTGAAATCCCTTAACTCGCTGCTGCATATGATTCGCATAAAAGCTCCCCGTAATAATCGCTACATTGGCATTACCCTTTGTATCCGCTATCAAAGCTTTCCCTGCTAAAAAGCCGGAATAATAATTATCCGTTCCAATATAGGCCAGCCTTTTACTGTTCGAGGTGTCCGTATCGACCGTGATAACAGGGATTCCCTTCGCTACGACCCGATTAATAAGCGGAGTAAATTGTTCGTCACTCAATCCCTGTGTAATGATCCCATCAACTTTTGAAGCAGCTGACATTTCAATTGTTTTTACATGATCATCAATATTTGCCTGCTTCGGCCCAGCATATTCCAGCTGAACACTATATTTTTCTGCTGCCTTCTTTGCCCCTTTTTCTACAAGCTTCCAATAATCATTATCTAACTCTTCAGGAACAAGAATAAGATGGTAGCTATACTTCTTTACTGCGCTTTCCTCCTTAGGTAAGTGGTGGGTAACGATCTTATATCCGTAAAAGATTGAAAGTGAGCAACTGACAAGAAAAAACAAACTTCCAACTGTATAGGCAACGATGGATAACTTGCTCATATAACATCCCCAATCCCAAAGCATAGTTAAGCCTATTATACGGAACTTAGCAATAATCGACAATCTCCCAAAAAATGAAAATGTTTTGATTACCATTTCAAACGGAACCTCATTTTTAACCACTTTTACCAATAAAAAAACAGCCTTCATTCACTTTCAATGAGGGCTGTTCACCAATGTCTTTTTTAGGATTTATTTGGTAAGCGGTTCAAAATCAACTATAGGTGCCAATGCCTCGTTAACCTTTTCAACAACCATATCGTGGTCTACCGTAAACGTTGCTGTTCCTTTAATGTCTTCTGAGGATGCCCCAACTTTTACTGTATATGTGCCTTTTTCAAGAACCCATGCATTTTTCTCTTCATCGAAGGAGGCAAGGTCTTTGGCATTTAAATCGAATTGAAGCAGCTCACGTTGATGCGGCTTAAGTTCTTTTGTTTTACCAAAGGCCTTTAGTTCAACAGCAGGTTTCTCAAGCTTTCCATCTGGGGCGGAAACATAAACTTGGACGACCTCTCTTCCAGGGAGCTTGCCCGTATTTTCCACCATAGTAGATACCTTAAGCTTGTCCTTAAATTTCTTGCCTTCGCTGATATTTACATGGCTAAGGTTGAAGCTTGTATAGGACAATCCATAACCAAATTCATAAGCTGGCTTCACATTGAACGTGGTATTGTAGCGATAGCCGACATAAATGTCCTCGTTATAGACCACTTGTGTTGGATTCTGCACAGGTGTACCAGGGAAGCTATTTGCCGATGCAACATCGCTGTATTTTACAGGGAATGTAGTTGGCAGTTTTCCGGACGGATTGACTTTACCGGAAATAACATCAGCTACAGCATAACCTGCTTCTTGGCCTGGCTGCCATGCTAATAGAATAGAGTCAACCTTATCTCGCCAGCTTGCTACCTCGATAGGTCCGCCAATATTCAAAATAACAGCTACTTTTTTACCCTGCTTATGGTATTCTGCTGATACTTTCGCAATCATGTCTTGTTCTGCATCGCTTAATAGGTAATCTCCTTTTACCACTTTACGGTCCGCACCTTCTCCTGAATTTCGGCCAATAACGATGATGCCGATATCCGATTCTTTGGAAGCAGCGGCAATTTCGTTATCTGCTAGAGGCTTTTCAGGAATGGCAGGGATTAACTTGCCAAAATCCTCACCCCATGGACTTGGTGTAATTTTATAGTCCTCCTGCGAGCGCAATCCATCAATATATGTCTTATATTCCTGGAATTCGGTTTGATTTAATTGGTATCCAGCACTCTTTAAGCCATCTGCAATCGAGGTAGTGTAAGCAGCATTAACATCACCGCTTCCTGTTCCACCTTTAACCGTTTCGATTTGTGTATTGCCAAATAAAGTGACCTTTTGATCTTTGCTGATTGGCAACGGCATTTTGTTGTTCTTTAAAAGAACCATCCCTTCCGCAGCTGCTTTGCGGGCTGTTTGTGCATGAGCAGCTAAATCAGGCTTGTCTGAGTTTTGGTACTTTTTAAACTCAGGTGTTTGGATGACGATCTGGAGAATGTTCTTAATATTTCGGTCAAGTACTTTTTCGTCCAAATTACCACCTTCAACAGCTGCTTTAATTAAATTGGATTGGGACGACGCACCCGGCATAATCATGTCATTGCCAGCCTTCATTTGTTCTACTGGATTATCCCCGCCAAACCAGTCTGTCATGACAAACCCTGTGTACCCCCAGTCCTTACGCAAAACAGTTGTTAACAAGTCAGCATTTTGGGAAGTGTATGTTCCATTAAGTTTGTTATAGGAACTCATAACGGACCATGGATGGGATTCCTTAACAGCAATTTCAAAGCCTTTTAGATAAATTTCCCTTAATGCTCGTTCAGAAACAACGGTATCAATGCTATTCCGGTTTGTTTCCTGGTTATTAGCAGCAAAGTGCTTGATTGTTGCGCCAACACCGTTCGATTGTACCCCATTAACCATTGCCGCAGTTATTTTTCCTGCAATTAAAGGATCCTCTGAATAGTATTCGAAGTTTCGTCCATTCAATGGATTACGGTGGATATTGAGTGCCGGTGCTAATAAAAGGTCAACTCCATATTCTTTCACTTCATTTCCCTGAGCTTTACCTACTGCTTCTGCTGTTGCAGGATCCCAAGTGGATGCCAGCGCCGTCGCAATCGGGAAAGCGGTTGCATAATATGTTTGAGTTTGTCCAGGCCTTGTTGGACGAATCCGTAGTCCTGCCGGGCCGTCGGCAAAACGCAGTTCAGGGATCCCTAACCGAGGTATTCCAAAAGTACCGCCTACCGCTCCAGTTAACTCAAATGGAGGTGTCCCTCCAAAACCAGGCATTCCTACCCCGACAACAATTTTAGCTTTTTCCTCTAAGGTCATCGCTTGAATAACACTATTAATAGATGCTGCGTCTGTTAAGTAAGGTGCTGTTTTCTGTACTGTAGTAGTTTGGTTTTGTTGTACGGTTGATGGATCTTGACTCTGAGCGGATGCAATGTCAAAGGTGAGTCCTGAGAGAAGTAATGAAGATGTAAGAGTAATGGCTAGTAATTTTGACTTTTTCTTCTTCTTTAGTCTTTTTAACATAATTCTAATTCCCCCATCAAATTAGTCTGAACTTTTTACAATTGTTAATTTAAACGCTTTCATTGTTAGTTTAACTTAAGTGAAGTTTCAGACTATTAACAATCTTCTGGATTATATTGCGAATATCTTCACTATTTTGTTTTAGTTAAAAGACATTAAGAATCGATAAAAGAGTTTAAACGGATTTCCTTTACAGTTTTAATTAACCTATATCTTAAGTCCTGTCGGATAATGTCTAAGAAATATGTATAATTCCTCTTGAATATTTAATAATTTATTGAATTTTCAGTCTACAACAAATTAATCTAGTAAATCACAATTTAATGCTACCTCTTGTAACTTATCGGATTACACTTCACATGTTAACCTCTTGGATGTAAGGGTTTTCATCCGAAAAAGGGGTTGTTAGGTGTGAAGGGTTATTACAAAGTTCTAAGTTCATCCATGTTTAGTCTAATGCTATTGTCATCAGGTTATTCAGCAGTACTAGCAGAAGAACAGCCACCATCGCAAGTTAATGCAGCGGCTGTTGCTACAGACAATAATAGTGTACAAACTGGTGCTGTTCAGGAGCAAACACCGATGTTAGTGGACCAAGCTTCCATTCCAGCAGTTATTCAGGCCATGACGCTGGACGAAAAGGTAGATTTGATTGGAGGATCTGGAGCCGCAGTAACAGGGGCTGCTGGCGGAACCTTTCCTATTCCGCGGCTTGGTATTCCAAAGCTTACTTTTGCCGATGGTCCAGCCGGACTTCGATTTGGATCAACAGCAAATAAGTCGACAACTGGTTTCCCAATTCCCTCGGCATTATCTGCTAGTTTTAATAAGGATTTAATGTACCAGGTTTCTAGTGCGATGGGAAAAGAAACCCTTGATTATGGTGTAGATGTTATATTAGGACCGGCATTGAATATTCACAGAGATCCAAGAGGTGGAAGAAACTTCGAATATTATTCGGAAGATCCATACTTAAGCGGTGAAATGGCAGCTGAGTTTACTAAAGGCGTGCAAGACCAGGGTGTTGGTGTAAGTATGAAGCACTATGCAGCAAATAATCAGGAAACAAACAGACAGTCCGTAAACGAAATCATTTCTGAACGTGCCTTAAGAGAAATTTATTTAGCCGGATTCGAGCGGGTTGTTAAAGAAGCGCACCCATGGACAGTGATGAGTTCCTATAATTCTATTAATGGACCTTTCTCTGCTCATAACTCTTGGCTGTTAAATGATGTTTTAAGAAGTGACTGGGGCTTTAACGGAATGGTCATGACAGACTGGGGCGGCTCAAAAAATAATGGAATTGCTATGTTAAGCGGTGGAAACGACTTGTCCATGCCAAGTTTAAATGCCGCTGGTAAGGCAGCTGTAAAAGCGGCTATTTTAGAAGGATCGCTTCCAGAGGAGAAACTCGATACGGCCATCGAGAATATCCTTACTTTAGTCGTTAAGTCCCCTACATTCAATAAATTAAGTGCCGTTGATAATACGAAACAAAGTGTAAGTGTAGAGCTTGCAGCTGCTAATACAGAACTTACACGGGCCGCTGCACCGGAAGGTATGGTTTTATTAAAAAATGAAAATAAAGCGCTTCCGTTTAATAATAAGGTCAAGAAGGTCGGTATAGTCGGCAACTCCTATACAATGCCTAGCTGTGGATTTGGCACCCCTTCTTCTGCGTGTACGACGGATAACGCCGCTACGAAAATGTTCTTAATGGGAACAGGAAGTGCCTATGTTACTCCAACACATACTGTCCAGCTTCCAGAAGGACTTAAAAATGGAGGGTATACTCCGGTTTATACTAACGCAAGCGGTACAGAAATCAATGAAAATCTGACTTTCGAAGATGCTGAATATATGGCAAACAATTCCGATATAGGCGTGGTAATGATTGCAAGAGGATCTGGGGAAGGTGCAGATGGAAATGCTACTACCTTTGAACCAACTGCAAAAGAGTTAGAACTACTTAAAAAGGTTTCTGCTGCGTATCATGCTGTTAATAAAAAGGTTGTAGTGGTCTTAAATGTTGGGGCACCATTTAACACGGCAGACTGGAAGAACTATGCCGATTCGATTTTATTATCTTGGCAGCCAGGAATGGAAGCAGGGAACGCCCTTACAGATGTTCTTTCCGGCAAAGCAAATCCTTCTGGTAAACTCCCGGCAACATTCCCAGTTCATTTAGAGGATGCGCCAAGTTATGCTAACTTCCCAAGCTCTGATGGCAATCCAAATCTAGTGAAATATAACGAAGATATTTATGTAGGCTACCGCTACTACTCGACATTTAATGTACCAACTGCCTATGAGTTTGGCTATGGACTATCTTATACGACTTTTGATTATAGCGATTTTAAATTAAATAAAGACAACTTATCTAATAAAATCAAAGTCTCGTTTAAAGTGGCAAACTCCGGCTCCTTTGCTGGAAAAGAAGCAACACAACTATATGTAAGTGCTCCAGATGGAAAATTAGAAAAACCAGCCATTGAACTTAAGTCCTTCGCAAAAACTAGAGAGTTAAAGCCTGGGCAGAAAGAAACAGTTAATTTCTTTATAAGTCCAAAAGATATTGCTTCCTTTGATGAAGATACTTCTTCATGGATTTTAGAAAAGGGTTCCTATCAATTCCATGTAGGTTCGTCTTCAAAGGATTTCAGAGGCACCTTAACCTTTAAAGTAGATAAAGACCTAGTTGTTGAAACGGTTAATAACAATGGTCCTGAAGTTCAATTAGATAGGCTATCAAAGTACAATCAATAGAAAGATAGATAGACTTAAAAGGAAAAATGAGGAGGCAAAATAAATGATAAAAAGAATTATGTTCTTACTGATGGCCATTATGATGGCATTTCCTTTCAGCTTAGGGGCACTTGCCAAGGAAGTTAAGACGCAGCAAACCTCTTACCGTACGGTTACAGAGATTGAAGATTGGGGAGCGGCCATTACAAAAGTAATCGTCGATGTAGTCAGACCGATTCCAAAAGACTCCGTAACAACAGATACGTTCAATGTTCATGTTGTTAGAAGTGACAGCAGGTTAAAGACACCATTTCTAGAAGAAGGTGACCGCACCGTTACAAAAGCATATGTTTCGGATAAAGACGGAAACCCTGCAGTTGCAACAGGAAAATACGTGGTATTAGAAATGAAGATTGGACCAACTGTATCTTTAGGTTCCCCGCTCAACTATGATTTTGCTGGAACCCGATTTAATGATTGGATTGATAGCAAATATACGATCACTCAACAAAAAGACATTGTGACTAGCGCTGGAACCATCTCAGGGTTAGTGGTTGACACATTTGCAGGGGAAAAAAGAGAACTTGTCGATGACTTCACTACCGGGAAAGCAACGTTTGATAATACTACATTAACTTACGCAGATTATGCACCAGCAAAAGACAAAGGAAAGAATCCACTAATTATCTGGCTCCACGGCGGCGGTGAAGGGGGAACAGATGCAACCATTCCACTTTCTGCAAATAAAGCTGTAAGTCTTTCTACTGATAAAATTCAATCTTACTTTGGTGGAGCTTATGTTTTAGCACCTCAGGCACCTACTAGATGGATGCATGGTTCTATAACGGGTGGAGCAGATGGAACTTCTATCTATGAAGAAGCTCTTATGGCACTAATTAAAGATTATGTTTCAAAAAATCCTGATATTGATCCAAATAGAATCTACATTGGCGGAGCTTCAAATGGCGGATATATGACAATGTTAATGGTTCGTGATTATCCAGGATACTTTGCAGCCGCTTATCCGGTATGTGAAGGGTTAAATGATACATTGATAACCGATGCTGACATCCAAAAAATTAAAGAAACTCCAATCTGGTTTGTTGCAGCTAAAAATGATACGACATTGCCTCCTGCAATCAACACAGTACCAACCTATGACCGATTAATCCAAGCTGGAGCAAAGAATGTACAATTATCGTTATTTGATGACGTACATGATACTTCAGGCTTATATAACAATGCAGATGGTACACCATATCAATACGCTGGACACTGGTCATGGATTTATGTATACAACAATGAACCTGCAGCATCTATTAATGGCAAAACAACAACAATCATGGAATGGATGGCTGCCCAGTCATTAAATAAATAGATTCCAGCAAATAGTACAGAAGAAACTCACCAAATTTTTTGGTGAGTTTGCTTTTTAAAAACTGCTATTCCTAATGATAAGATCGGTTGCAATGAATATCTTTTTTGCTGTTTTTCTGCCTGCGATTCTCTCCAAAAGGGTGTCAACGGCGGTTTCTCCCATGATTTCGGTATACACCTTAACCGTGCTTAACGCTGGATAGACATATTTGGAGATACTGATGTCATTCACACCGATGATGTTAACCCGTTCTGGAACAGAAATTCCTGCCTCCAGTAAAGCCCGCAATGCCCCAACTGCAATCGAATCATTACCTGCAAAAAAGGCGGTTGGCAGGTTGTCCCCATGTTCATCAATCGCCTTTTTCATCATTGCATGACCATCATCGGCTGAGAAGGTTCCTACATACATAAAAGCTTCATAGGGCATCCCTTTACCTGTTAAATAGCGCTTGAACGCCGATTCCCTTGGGTCTTCTATGATGGAAGTTTTATCTTTAAAAACTTCTCTTCCGCCGATATAGCCGATTTTCTCATGACCCTTCTTCATAAAATGATCAAGTACCTTTATTGTTGCCCTTTCAAAGTCAATGACGATCGAATCAAACCGATCTTCGTCTGGTGAGGTGTCAACAAAGACAATATTTTTGGTTATCTTAAGCAGCTCATTCACTTGCTTCTTGCTAAATTTCCCAATCGCAATCAGCCCTTGAATATCGTCTTCCCTCAAATCCTCATAGTTGTCTTGAAAATATTTGGCCACTTGAATCCCTTGCTGTCGGCATTGGTTTTCAACCCCAAGCCGGATCGACATGTAATACAAATCTTCCAGTTCTTCTTTCTCGGTATACCATTGCAAGAGGGCAATTTTTCCCGACTCCTGCTTGCGAGCTGATTTCTTTTTATACGATAGTTCTTCTGCCACTTCGAAAATTCTTTTCTTGGTTTCATCACTGACAGAAAGTGTTGTATCATAATTCAAAACACGGGATACAGTGGCGATCGATACACCTGCAATTTGTGCAATATCTTTGATGGTAGCCATAAATCAATCTCCTAATGTATTAGCAAAAAATCGAAACACTGTTTTGGAATAGTATACTTCCTCCGGGTTTAAAATGACAGAGGGGAACGCCGGATGATGGATAGCATCAGGAAATCCTTGCGTTTCCAGACAGACACCCAAATAATTTCTTGACCTGACACCTGCTATGGAATAAGGTCCTTCTAATTGATTCCCAGTATAAAGGACGACGCATGGCTGGTCGGTCGAAACAAGCAGCGAACGGCCGCTTTCCTCATCACTAAGCATGATTGTATTTTCACCCTTTTTGGTAAAAACAAGTGGGTGGTCGTAACCATTACCAACAAGCACATTTTGTGGATGAGACGAAACCATCCCAGAGCGTAACCTTCTGCCATGCTTAAAATCAAATGGGGTATTTTTGGTATCAATCATTTTACCAGTAGGGATAAAACCTTCGCCCAGTTCTAAAAACTGATCACTTTCTAATTGGAGAATATGTTCAGAACAATCTCTTTTTACATTTCCACTCAAGTTAAAATACGAGTGATTCGTTAAGTTGACAACCGTTTTTTGATCCGTTTTTCCTTCAAAAGTAATATCGAGTTCATTTTTATTGTTTAGAATATAGGTAACAGTGGTGTCTAGATAACCAGGATAGCCTTCGTCACCGTCTGGACTATGATAAAAAAACTTCAAACCGACTGCATTTTCTTCCTCTATTATTTCGGTTTTCCAAATCACAGAGTTAAAGCCCTTCTTGCCCCCGTGTATATGATTGGGATAATCATTGTCTGCAAGATGGTATTCTTTTCCGTCCAACTCAAAGCTGGCACCATTAATTCTTCCGGCTACTCGTCCCACAACTGCGCCAAAATACGGGGACCATTCTGTGTAATCTTCGAAGTTTTCAAATCCAAGCACTACATTTTCAAAGTTTCCATGACGGTCAGGGACGATGATTTTAGTAATCACACAACCATAATTAAGGCAAGAGACTATCATGCCGTAATCATTGACTAAGGTATACTCTGTAACAGACTCACCCTCGTAACTGCCAAATATTCTATCTACTATTTTCATCGATTTATCACTCCATATTTTTCAGAAGGTATCTAATTTAGTTCTTTTTAAAAAGCTCGGGCAATCAACAAAGTTCTGGGCCTATTATGTTTTTATAACGTACTGATAAACCGCTGGAACCCAGCTGCACCCACTTCATTTCGCTTAAACACACCTGCATCCTCCAAGCACCTTAAAAACTTCTTTCCTACTTCTTCTCTTACCAGACCATCCACATTCGCTTCATTGGCAATAGCTTGATAGCGTGCTTTTAACGCTTCCGCCCAGTCTAAATGATATTCTGCCACCGCCGATGATTGACCTAGGATATAATTTTCCACTTCTCCTAGTTCACCCTTTAACCGTGCTGGTAAAACCGCCAGCCCCATCACTTCAATTAGGCCAATATTTTCCTTCTTAATATGATGTACATCGGCGTGAGGATGGAAAATGCCAAGCGGATGCTCATCACTCTTTCGGTTGTTACGCAGTACCAAATCCAGTTCAAATACATTCCCATTTTTGCGTGCAATGGGTGTAATTGTATTGTGCGGAGTTACTCCAGTCCTCGCCTCAATTCCTAAATCTTCATCACTGTACTTTTTCCATTTGTCTAAAATATGTGAACCGGCTTCAACGAGCGTACTAATTTGATCGGAACGCAGGCGAATAACGGACATAGGCCATTTAACAACCGCACACTCTACTTCCGGATATCCAGCCATTTTAAATGCCCAGTCATCCCCTGCCTTCGCCATCGCAAATTGATAATTCCCGCCTTGATAATGATCATGGGATAAAATCGAGCCCCCTACAATCGGCAGGTCCGCATTAGAGCCGACAAAATAATGTGGAAATTGCTCAACAAAGCTTAACAGCCGTAAGAATGTCGTTGGACTAATAACCATATCGGTATGTTTTTCTGCTAACACGATACAATGCTCGTTGTAATAGACATATGGTGAATACTGCAAGTACCATGTGTTTTCTAATAGATTTACACGAATCATGCGGTGATTGGAGCGGGCAGGGTGCCCGATTCTTCCCGCATATCCCTCATTCTCCACACAAAGCAAGCATTTCGGATAGTCCATTTGCTTCACCGACCGCTCGAGTTCAATACTTTTAGGATCCTTTTCTGGTTTTGATAGATTAATGGTAATATCAAGTTCACCATATTCTGTAGTGGTTTTATATTCAATGTTATTTCGAATTCGCTTCATTTGAATGTAGTTGCTATTTTTACTTAACTCATAAAAATATTGTGTTGCTGCTTTTGGATCCTGTTTATATTTCCCATAAAAAAGCTGATTAACAGCTGATGGCCGGGCGATGAAACAGTTCATAATTTTACTTGAAAAAATCTCTTTTTCATCAAATAATTCTTCAATAATCCCTTGATTGCAGGCATAATCTACAATTAAATCGAGTAAATCAGGGATATCAAAGTTACTTTCCCCTGCTGCGTCCACTTCCTTAAACTCCGTTAGACGGAGAAGTGACAATATTTGATTGCGCGCATAGATTTCATCTTCCCGCTCAATTAATTGAGTGGCTATTGCTTGATTGATTAATTGTTGTATTAGTTGATAAATCATCATATTCACCTCTATTTCTGATATCCATTCGGGTGGTGCTGATGCCAGTTCCAGGCATTGCTAATCATTTGATGAATCGATGTTCTCGTTGGATTCCATCCCAATATCTTTTTTGCTTTTTCCGAAGAAGCAATTAATGTACTTGGGTCTCCAGCTCTTCGTTCACCGATTCTTACCGGGATATCAATTCCTGTAACCTCTTTAGCTGTCTCAACAATTTCTTTTACCGAGAATCCTTGACTTGAGCCAAGATTGAAATGATTACTCTCCCCGCCATTTTGTAGATAACGGAGGGCTAATATATGGGCATCAATTAAGTCTTCTACATGAATATAATCACGAACACAAGTACCATCTGCTGTATCATAATCTTCCCCAAATATCGTAACGGCAGGCCTTTTGCCTAATGCTGCTTCTAATACAACAGGGATGAGATGCGTTTCTGGGTTATGGTCCTCGCCAATTTGTCCGTCGCTTCTTGCCGAAGCTACGTTAAAATAGCGAAGAGAAACATAGTGAAGATCAAACGCTTTTTCGCACCAAGCCATCATTTTTTCCATTGCGAGCTTGGTTTCGCCATAGGTATTCGTTGGAATGGTTGCCGCATCCTCTGTAATCGGTACAACTTTCTGCTCTCCATAAACAGCTGCTGTCGAAGAAAAAACGATGTGCTTGACGCTAAATCCCTTCATCATTTCAAGGACAACTTGTGTCCCATAAACGTTGTTATCAAAGTATTTTAACGGTTCAACCATGGATTCCCCAACAAGGGAATTGGCGGCAAAATGCAAGATTGCTTCAATGTCTTCTTTTTCAAAAACAGAGCGCATAAACTCACGACTGCGGATATCCCCTTCATAAAAGCTTGCCTTTGGATGAATTGCATCGCTATGGCCTGTTTGCAAATTATCAATCACAACCACCGGAAACCCCTGATCAATCAACTGATAAACAGCGTGTGAACCGACATAGCCCGCTCCACCTAATACAAGGATACTCATTTAGATCGCCGCCTCCATTTGAATTTCTTTTGCCCCGTCACCAATGCTCGCTGCATAAAATTCTGCCTTGTAGCCAATTTTCTCGAGATAGGCTGACCCAACATTTGCAATAAAGTTTTCAACCTTGTCATTTTCTACAATTGCAATAGCACAGCCGCCGAACCCTGCACCAGTCATCCGCGCCCCTAGAACTCCCGGTTGTTTCCATGCAGCCCCTACTAAACTGTCAAGTTCCACTCCAGTCACTTCATAATCATCTCGTAAGGATACGTGTGATTGGTTAATCAATTGTCCAAATGCCTCTAAATTTCCTGCCTTCAGCTCTTCTAGAGCCTTAATTGTTCGCACGTTTTCATAGACAGCGTGCTTTGCTCGTTTGCGGACCGTTTCATTGGTAATTAGGTATTGATTTTCATCAAACTCCGCTTCAGATAATTGACCTAGAGCCTCAATCGGAAGTTTTTGTTGCAGTTGCGCTAGCGCCTCTTCACATTCTCCTCTTCGCTCATTGTATTTCGAATCAGCTAATTCCCTGCGCTTGTTCGTATTCATGATTAAAATTTTGTAATCATCAAGGTGAATGGGTGCGTATTCATAGCTTAGAGTCTGGCAATCTAGTAAAATTCCAGCATCTTTCTTCCCCATGCCAATTGCAAACTGGTCCATGATGCCGCTGTTCACACCAATAAATTCATTCTCTACCTTCTTGCCAAGCTTGATGAGATCAAGCCTAGGAATTTCTAATTCAAACAGGCCGTTTACTAGCACTCCGGTTAAAAGTTCAATGGAGGCTGACGAAGAAAGTCCTGCGCCATTCGGTATATTGCCTTCAATGGCACAATCAAATCCCGTTGGAATTTCATATCCCGCCTCGATCATGTAACGAATCATCCCTTTCGGATAGTTGGCCCAATTGTGTTCTTTCTCATAATCTAGTTCGTTTAAGTTAAATTCGATGATTCCTTTTTCAGTGAAGTTCGTTGAGTATAGACGAATCACTTGGTCTTCCCGCTTCCTTGCTACAGCGTAGGTACCGTAGGTAATCGCACATGGAAACACATGACCGCCATTATAATCGGTGTGCTCGCCAATTAAATTAATCCTTCCAGGAGCAAAAAAGGCTTTTCTAGGTAAAATATGAAACATATCTAAAAATACTTTATTAAGTTTGGTAACGTTCATTTTAATTCCTCCAGAAATTCTGTTTCTTGTAAGTAAATTATTAATTTCAACTTAATTTTATAACGGTTAGTAAAAATATTCAACTATTTTTACTAAAAGTTTACTTAAAAATATTAAGAAAAGCGCATGAGATTTTCATGCGCTTTCACAGCTCCCTTTCTTTCAACGAGAGAAGCCTTATTTTTTCGAATTATCATGCTTTACAATTATCCGATTGGATTGGATCAAAGAGTTCCCCGCATTATCCCACGCCTCATAGGTTACAGTATAAACCCTGTCACCACTTCCACTTCGCTCTGCTCTTACCAGAAACTCAGTATCAAAGGTTCCAAAGTCTGCTCCCTGGATATCATTGACTGTGTTCCCATCACCTTTTCCATTATCTGGTTGATTACTTTCGATCGATACTAATTCAATCCTGTTAATCCCTGAAAGGGTGTCTTCACCATCAACCGTAGCTTTAATTGGAATGAGGGCATGGTTACGTTCGATTAGAACACTCGAGTTAAACGAAACATTCAATGCCGGAGCCGTTTTATCAATTTTTATTGAAACCGATTTTACCTCCTCAATGTTCCCTACGTGGTCTGTACTTCTATACTGAACCACATTTTTCCCTTCTGCAGTTACATCAAATGGCCCCTGATAGGTTTGCCAATTACCGTCATTAACTTTATATTCTGTTTTTGCTACACCAGATTTATCATCCGTACCATTCAGAGAGACATTTACACTCTGATTATACCAACCATTATGGTCTTGCCCTGATAGGACCGTCGCAGTGTCAGGCGCCTTGGTGTCATAATTATTTACACGGTATAAATAGAAATCATCTAAACTTCCCCATGCACCGCCACCCGCTTTTATTTTTGCACCAATCGTTAGGGTTCCGTCAGTAACAAGAATATTTTTGATTTCAGGATTACTCCAATTTCCCCAGCCATTTACACCGGTATCAACTTTTAATTCTTTACCTCCAGTTTTGGCATAGAGATACATAATGGAGTCTACAGCGTCTCCCCCTTGTAGAAACATGGAAAGATTATAATATCCTGGCTTCAAGCCAGTTATCGTCTGTTCTGCTCTAAAATTGACCCCAGCAGCCGAGTAAAAGTGCAAAGAATACTTGCCTGATTTGGCATCTGAAGCCTTTTGCTGATAATCTGTGTGTGGTGCTGTTCCATTTTCATAAATAATTTTCCACATTGTTCGATCACTATTTTCAAAACTTGGGTTCACTACAAAATTTCCCGGTTTTATTTCAAGATGGGCCTTTACCACCGTGCCACCTTCTAAAGTTCCTTCTATTATAAAGGTGCCCATACCACTGCTAATGGCTTGTTTAAGGGCTGTTTGATCCCATGTAACCGGAGCAGTTCCTTTACTGCCATCATTATAAGTAACGGCTAAGGTTTCTGGTAATGAAATATTCTCCCCTGAAATAGCACTTAAAGAAATATCTTTTATTCCGTCGATTTTTAATGGGGCAACGGCTCCAGTATTGACATACTTAAATACATTTAATGAAGGTAATGGTTTACCATTAAAATCAAACAAAGCTTGGTTGTCTACGGCACTTCCGCCATACCACGCACCTGCATCATGAGGATCATATTCGGCAGCGTAGCTAGATGCCCAACCAGAACCATATTTTTCCCAAAGCTGTTTATTTTGCTCTAAATTTCGTGGAGGTCCAACTGGAATCCACGCTGACTCCCAATAAAATACACCAATTCCTGCTTCACCAACATTAGCAACCGCTTGGATCACATCCCTGACAGAATTAGCCTGACCTTGAACGGTAATCGGGTAATCTAACGTTTGACCTGAATCTTTTGGTGCTGTATTTCCGTGTCCATCTCCATCTTCAGCCGTATACGCGTAAGATGTTTCAGCCACCATCACCTTTTTGCCATAAGTATCGGCAACATTCTTAAGAACAGCTGTCAAATTGCTTAACGTACCATGCCAGAATGGATAATAAGAACTGGCAAATACGTCATAGTCTACGTTATTTTTCTTTAAAGTTTCAGCATAGGAAGTATATCTTCCTGTTGATTCAGGGTTAGTAAAATGCACGGCTACTAAGATATTCGGATCTACCGATCTAACTGCTTTACTTCCTTCACTAAATAAAGCACTAATCTTCGTCCAATCCTTTTCTCCAGCAACTCCTCCATTTGTTTCATTCCCAACCTGAACCATACCAATATCAATTCCGGAATCCTTCATGGCTTGCAGGCTTTCTTTTGTATAGGTATATAAAGCCTTCTTCTTATCTTCAAAACTTAAGTTTGCCCATGCCTTTGGTGCCTGCTGTTTAGCTGGATCTGCCCAAAAATCAGAATAATGGAAGTCTACTAAGAGCTTCATTCCGTTAGCAGTCGTCCTTTTTCCAATTTCAATCGCTTTTGCTAAATCGTTATCACCGCCGCCATAGCCATTTCCGTTTGAATCATATGGATTATTCCATACACGGACCCGAATGTAATTGACTCCTGCTTCATGCAAAGTTTTAAAAATATCCTGCACTTCTCCGGCTGTATTATAAAATTTGACTCCGCTATTTTCTAAGGAAATAATACTAGAGACGTCCACACCTTTGATAAAATTAGGATTAAGTCCCTCAACCTTTTTAACAAAGATATCTGCTGGGACCGGCTGTGTACCTTGTGATTTTAAACTAAAGCTATCTAAATAGCCCCACGCATCGGGTGCACCGCTTACAGTTGCGGCGTATCCACTATGAATATTGACCAAAATGGAACTAAACACCACTATCATCGCCAGTAGTATTGCTAAAAGCTTTCGTATTTTCCCCATTCTCTCCTCACCCTTACTATTATATTTGAAAGATATAGTGGAATTTTGTATTTATGTCTAATCTAGTAAGCGGTTCCACTAAATTATATAAAGAAGACACCCATTTTAAAATGGATGTTTTCTAGCTTTTAGCACTGCGCTACCACTTTCATGAGCAGGGTTTTCTCTCCCCTCTCCCTGTTCGTTGCGTAAGGCATTATTTGGTTTTCGCTACGATTCTTACTTCATATTTATCTAGCGTAAGTTCACCAGAGATCTCTTCACCTGTAACCAAATCTGTTACTAATGATTCGAATGCAATAGGTTGCTTCTCTTCCGTAAAATTCATCACAAAAATAAAATCTTTATCTGGGGCTTGTCTGACTTGAACAGATACGCCCTGCCCGTGTTTTACAGAAGCAGCTGGTTCAAGAGATAATTGATTGATTAATTCTTGATAGAAGTCGCGGTGGAATTGATCTTCCAAACGGCCGCCAATATAATAGGTTTGGCCATTTTCGAATTTGTGGCTCGTAACCGCTGGTGTATTCGCATAAAAATCATCCTCGTAGTGACCTTCTGCAGTTGCCGTATTTAGTTCAAGGACAGTAGCATAGTCTTTCAATTCGTATGATTGATTACGAAATTTCACATAGTTTTTATCATTTGGATATAAGGTATCTGTTTCAACAGGCTTCATCCCAAAAATCTCTTGCAGATCCTTGTGCCAGCCGCCCAAATACGTTAAATCATGTTCATTTACAAGTCCACTGATATAGGTCATTACTAGAACGCCGCCATTTGCAACAAATGTCTTTAACCGAGAAATCGTTTCTTCACTTACTAGATACAGCATTGGAACAATCAATAATTTATACGCTGAAAAGTCCTGTTCTTTCGTGATAACATCTACAGGAATATCCTGTTCCCAGAAGGTGCGATAATGCTGCTGCAGTGTTTGCGGATAACGTTTCGTCTCTAATCCAAATCCCTGCGCATCATTAATGGCCCAATTGCTCTCCCAATCATATAGAATGGCCACATCAGACGGACGATTCGTTCCTACAACTTCAGACAGCTGTTCTAATGTTTGGCCAACTCTTGCAACCTCTTGGAATACGCGGTTTTCTGAACTATTATCATGATCAACTACAGCACCGTGGAATTTTTCCGACGATCCACGGGATTTCCGCCATTGAAAGTACAAAATGCTATCAGATCCATGGGCAACCATTTGCATCGATGAAAGCAAGTGCATACCCGGGCGTTTTGCTTTATTCACTTGATGCCAGTTTACTCCACTTGGGGTAGATTCCATCAAAAGATAAGGCTGTTGTTTTAAGCTGCGGTACAGGTCATCAATAAAGCCAACCTTCATCGCTAAATCAGCGGTACTTTCCCAATCATTGTGCCACGCAGGGTACGCATCCCAGCTGATCACATCGAGATGTTTGGCAAACTTGCTATAATCAAGTGATTGAAATGGAATTAACTCATGAGTATCCGCCATAAAATTGGTTGTAATCGGGATATTCGGTGTCAATTCCTTAATAGGCACTATTTCATTTTCAAAGAAAGAAATGGTTTGGTCAGTAACAAATCTTCGCCAATCCAGATTTAAGCCGTGAACCATACTTTCCCCGATTGGAGAAGGCGATTCAATTTGCGACCAATCACTGAAGCTGTGGCTCCAGAAAGGACCCCACCAGGCATCATTTAAGGATTTAAGGTCATGATTGTATTTTTCTTTAAGCCAGTTTCTAAAGGCATCCTGACATAAATCACAGTGACATTCACCGCCATATTCATTTGAAATATGCCACATTAATAATGCAGGATGATTGCCATACCTTTCTGCCAGCAAACGGTTCATCTGCTGTGTTTTATCACGGTATACTTCAGAAGTAAAGCAGTGATTATGTCTTCCACCATGCAGTTGCTTCACCCTCGCCCCATTTACCCGCAATACTTCCGGATATTTTTGAGACATCCAGGCAGGACGAGCCCCACTAGGTGTAGCTAAAATCACGCGACCGCCAATGCTGGAGATATTTTTGAAAATTTCATCCAGCCATTCAAACTGATAAACCCCTTCTTCTGGCTCGAGTGCACTCCAGGCAAAGATTCCTACTGAAAAAGTATTGGTATGGGAAAGCTTCATCAACTTTATATCATCCGCTAAAATATCAGGCCGATCTAGCCATTGATCAGGATTATAGTCTCCTCCGTGCAGCATGAAGTTTGCTTTAGTCGTAAATGTTTTCTCATGTTTTGACATAATAATCTCCTTCTAACATTTTTACAGTCGTTCCTGATATCAACCCTTTGTACCACCAGCCGTTAATCCTGAAACAAAGTGTTTTTGCAGCATTAAGAAGGCGATAGCAATCGGGATACTGATGAGAATCGCTCCTGCAGCAAAGGTTGTATAACTTGCACCCATTACTTCATTAACTAAATTATATAAACCAATAGGTAATGTGTAGGATTCAGGTGTTCTCAAAATGGTGGATGACATAACGAAATCTCCAAGCGGTCCGGTAAATCCATTCATCGCGACTACTGCTAACATTGGTCTCGACAAAGGCATGATAATTTGTAAAAAAATCCTTGTATTGCTTGCCCCATCAATCTTGGCACTTTCATCCAAATCCATTGGGATAGTATCCATATACCCTTTCATCAGATAGGTATTCATCGGAATGGTTCCGCCAATATAAAGGAGAATTAATAACCAATGGCTGTTCATCATGTGAAGCATTTGCGCTAATACAAACAGAGCAATTAACGCCGAAAACTGTGGAATCATTTGTAGTAACAAAAACAAAGTTAACGCATTTTTTCTGCCTTTAAAACGGAAACGCGAAAAGGCATAGGCCGTAAAGGAAACACTAATAACCGAGCCAATCATCGTAAAGATACTGATCTTAAGCGAATTTAAATACCAATGTACATATTGCAGACTCTCTTTCCCTGCAAATAATTCTTTATAATGATCCAATGTTGGATTTTTTGGAATGATCGAGTTACTAACTAAACTGTTACCCGGATTAAAGCTTGCCCCAACAGTCCAAAGTAAAGGGTATATGATAATAACCGCCATTATAATTAAAATGGAATGCGAAGTAAGGAGACGAATGAATTTATTTCCCTTCATACCAGTCATGATTTAAGCCTCCTCCTTAAACGAATTTGTCCGTCTGAATTGCCATAATGCAATTGCAATGACAAAAATAGATAAAAGAATTGTTAACGCAGCGGCAAGAGAATATTGACTGGACTGCATCGTTAATTTGTAAATCCAAGATACTAATATATCGGTTCCTCCTGCATTTGAGCCAGGAACAGCAGGCCCACCGCCGTTGAATAGATAAATAATATTAAAATTATTAAAGTTAAAGGTATACTGCGTAATGATAATCGGAGCCATTGCGAGTAAAATCATTGGCATGGTAATATGTCTAAATTTTGCAAAAACAGATGCCCCATCAATGGTCGCAGCCTCGTAAAGGTCTTCAGGAATAGACTGAAGGACACCTGTTGTTACTATGAAAATATAAGGGAATCCAAGCCATCCCTGCATAAGAATAAGGGCTAATTTTGACCATGTTTCATCCGTCATCCATGGAATCGGGTCAATTCCAATCGCAGCTAATATGGTATTATTGATCGCACCAAAGCTATCGTTAAACAAACCGGCAAAGATTAGAATGGTGACAAACCCCGGAACTGCCCATGGTAATACTAAAACCGTGCGATAAAAGCGTTTAAATTTAAGGTCTTTTTGATTTACTAAAACAGCTAGAAAGACACCTAAACCAACCTGAACCGATGAAGCGACAAGCGTCCAGATTACCGTCCAGCCTAAAACATCAAAAAAGGTTGAGCGCCAAATATCCACTGTGAATATTTGCTTGAAAGTGTCTAATCCAACCCAATCAGCTAAATGAGCTGGTGGCGAATGGTATAAATCATAATTTGTAAAAGCTAAAGCGAAACTGAAAAGGATTGGAAAAATGACCGCAAAGATCAAAATAAATAACGACGGGCCACTAATTACATATGGATAACCTTGAGCAATTAAGTTTTGATAATCTTCCCTAAGAGAACTTGGACTCGAATTCTCATCACGTAATTCCCCATTTTTATAGGCGTCCCGGAAATTAGCATAATAAAATGCTAGTCCAAAACATGTAACAATAAGAGCAATAATACCTTCAGCTAATAGAAAAATGGAGTTATCCCTAGGTACCTCTGTACCTAGTGTAATAAGCCCCCAAAAACCCATATTTAACAGATCTTTAAACACTGATATGAACGATACACCCAGAAAGAGGAACAAAAGACCTTTTACCCATTGCTTATTGTACAATTGACCAAGTCCTGGAATTACAGATAGTACTACGGCTGTTTTACGATGCTGCACATTTTTCACCTCTTTATTTTTAGAAAGCGTAAGCGCCTTGTTCATCCCCGGCAGGCATAAGACAAGCGCTGACAGAAGGCGCTTTTTGCCTTCCGAAGCGATTGGCTTATGACCCGAGGGGCTAGGTGCTGAAGCTAGACTGTAAACGAAGTTGGAAATTTCATTTCTTTTAAAAACAAATGGTGTCAAACATCATTAGGCGTTTGACACCATCATACATACCTAATTAATTACCGTGTTTTGCTTTAATTTGTCCTTTGATGGTTTTAGCTGCTTGATCTAATGCTGCTTTTGGTTCTGCCTTACCAGTTGCAATTGTTTGCAGGGCTGCATCAGTAGGTGTCCAAACTTCATTCATCTCAGGGATATTAGGTGTTAATTCTGAGAATTGAGATTGCTGAGCCACAGCTTGAGCTGCCTCACTCTCTGTCACAACAGGGTCATTAGCTAATGCCTTTACAGCAGGAACTTCTTTTGTGATTTCATATCGTGTCTTCGAGTTATCTTCGTTTGCTAAGAATTCAACTAGTTCTTGAGCAAGTTCAGCATTCTTAGAATAAGCACTTACGTTATAGCTCTTTACACCAACAAACGCACTCATATTTTTACCATTAGCTAGTGCTGGGAGTTTAGCGACACCATAATTAATACCAGCTTTTGTAAATGGTTCAAGATTCCACGGACCAGAAATAATTGCCGCCGCTTTTCCTGAAGTAAATAATGATTCTAATACGTTAATACCTTGTGCGCCGATGATACCGGCCGGGAATAATTTCTCTTTATAAAACTTCTGGATTGTTTTTGCCCCTTCAACTGCACCTTCATTGTTGATGCCTAGATCAGTTGGGTCAAAATTACCTTGAGCATCTTTATTGAAGATGTATCCGCCATTACCGCTCATTACACTTTGAGCATAATAAATTTGGTCAAATAGTGCTAAGAATCCATAATTTCCGCCTTTAGTTACTTTCTTATCGTACTCATACCATTCTTCAAGCGTTTTTGGCAGATCTTTTTCTGAAATTAGGTCTTTATTATAATAGAGCATCGTTGTTTCTACTGCTTTTGGCAGACCGTAAACCTTACCATTTACTTTTTGAGCTTGCATGGCAACGTCTGTAAAAGTTGATTGAACATCGTCATCAACGCTTAAATCTTTAATCAATCCTTCTGTTACAGCTGTACCTATTTGGTCACCAGGCATTGTTAGCACATCGGGACCCGTTCCAGCTGGACCATCCAATCGTAAACCTTCAATTTGTTTAGCATACGGTTTTTCAACTATTTTGATTTTCACACTATGATCTTTTTCAAACTGTGCAATCGCATCTTTAATACCAGCAGATTTCTGTTGATCTTCCCAAACTAGTAATGTTTTATTCTTTGATTCTTTATTTGCATCGGTGCTTACGCCTGTTTTCCCACTTTCTTGTGGTCCACATGCAACTAATGAAAAACTTAAAGCCAGTGTACTCATAACGCCCAAATATTTTTTATACTTTTTCATGGATATACATCCCTTCAAATAAATTCAATTTATTTTGAAAACGTTTTACTAAAATTAATATAGCACCACCTAGAAAAACTGTAAACAATTTTTTACTAAAAATAAGTAAATATTTTTACGAAAATAAACCAAATAAAAAAATGCTTAGTTTCCTAAGCACCATTCATCATTAGTTTGTACTCTTCCTGACCACTAATTCCGATCCTATGAATAATGTTTTTACAGTTTTCCGTTTATCTAGAACTTGTTCAAGTAAGAGTTCTATCGCATTTTTACATATTTCCTTCATGTCAATATGAAAGGTGGATAGCGGTGGCGATACATATTTTGCCACACTAATGTTGTTAATACTGATAACACTTACCCGATTCGGTATCGAGATTCCCTTTTCATTCAAGGCTTGAAGGCAGCCAACAGCAATCGGGTCTGCTGCTATATAGAAAGCAGTAGGTAATTGATCACCTAATTTTTCAACCGCATTCGTCATTAGATAGTAACCACTCTCAACAGAGAATCCTCTTCTAGAAAAAACGTATTCATCCTTTAATAATCCTTTTTCAATCATATAGGAACGAAATGTCTGTTCACGTATATCCATTTCATCCTCATCCGTATTGGGATTATGATACGTCCCCCCAATAAAACCAATCTCGCTATGGCCCTTTTCAATGAGAAAATCGACAGTTTTTCTTGTGATTTGCGCTAAATCCGGTCTAACTGAATCATAATGATTCGGATCAGGTGTTGTATCAATAAAAACACCATTCGGCGTAATACTTCTAAGATGCTCTAATTCTTTGTTAGAAAACATTCCAACCGCAATGAACCCTTCTATATTATCAGGGATATTATGAATCCCATCAGTAATTTTATACGTCGTTAGTTCTACATTAAACTTTTTGGATAGCTTTTCTATTTCTAATCTCATCGATTTAAAATAAACATCCTCTAATTCCTCAATATCAGTTAGCCAGTATAAAAACGCAATATTTTTCACTAAAAGCCGGACTGTTTTCTTCCGGTAATTTAACTTCTCTGCAACCTCATAAATTCTTTCTCGCGTCTCATCAGGAACAGAAAGACTTTGATCATTGTTTAAAACTCGAGAAACCGTTGATATAGAAAAACCTGCTTCTTCAGCGATATCTTTAATTGTTGCCATTCCGCCACCTCCAACATTAACCCTTAACTCACACTAATTATTATTAAGGAAAACTTTTTACTTATATTTTACCTCTTTTTACTTATATTTTACCTCTTTTTACTTATATGTCAAGTTGATAAAATATCTAGTCGTTTCTTTACTAACACACTTTATCAATATAATTAAATTTTGAGGGATATTTAGTTGTTAATAAAAAAAGGTATACTACCTTCCAATTAGGAGAGGTACTATACCTTTTTCTCTAGTGGACTTCTTCAATGACAAATCGTTTCCTGTCCTGCTTTTATTCCATTACCTTTCCTTCGGTCTTTTGCAAATAAAAAACCTGGGACTGGAAGTCGCCGCCACGCTCGGCACTCCCTCCATTGACACCGTTAAACTCCGTTGGAAGCGGCAGTCCCACGTTCATGAGCTCATCGCCATAATACGTTTGCTCTCTTCCAGCCACTTTATACATCTTCGATTCAGCTAGTCCACTGAGACGAAGCGTTTGCTGCTTTTTAGGATTCGGCGTAGCCAAAACCTTATACCAGCCAATCAAGGCTTCCGATTGGTCCTTACTCACGACCATCCAAGCCGTTTCATTATTCGAAAAAGGACTCAACAAGCGATAAAATTGACCATCGCGAATTAATCCTCGATGCTTTTTATAAAAAGCAACCTGCTCTTTAATTTCTGCACGCTCTTCTTCGGTCAATTTCACTGGATCTAATTCATAGCCAAAGGTTCCAAAGTAAGCAGTATTTGCCCTTGTTGCTAACGGTGTCGTCCGCAATGTTTGGTGATTCGGAACAGCCGACACATGAGATCCCATGCTGTAAACTGGATAGGCGAAGGAGGTACCGTATTGGATTTTTAGCCTCTCAATCGCATCCGTATCATCACTTGTCCATGCTTGCGGTGCATAATACATCATCCCTGGGTCGAATCTTCCCCCGCCGCCTGCACAAGATTCAAACAACACATGCGGGAATTCACGTGTTAACCGTTCATAGAGATCATAGACTCCTAAAATATAGCGATGGAAGAACTCGCCTTGCTGATGAACGGCTAGTTTTTGTGAGAATGCTTCGGTAATGTTCCGATTCATATCCCATTTAATATAAGCAAGGTTTGTTTTTTTAATAATATCGGACATTTTTTCATAAAGATAATCAACAATTTCTGGTCTTGAAAAGTCAAGAACGAGCTGATTGCGTCCCAATGTATAGTGCTGACCTGGAACACCAACGGCCCAATCTGGGTGTTCGCTAAATAATTCACTGTTCGGACTGATCATCTCCGGCTCAAACCATAGCCCAAATTTCATTCCAGTTGCAGATATTTTCTGGGCTAAGCTTTCTAAGCCACCCGGAAGTTTATCTAAGTCCACATGCCAATCTCCAAGAGAGGAGGTATCATCATTCCGTTTTCCAAACCAACCATCATCAAGGACCAGCAGTTCGATTCCTAATTCACTTGCTGATTTCGCAATATTGACGAGTTTCTCCTCATTAAAATCAAAGTAGGTTGCTTCCCAGTTATTAATCAAAATCGGACGGACGGCCTTCTTCCATTGCGATTGAACCAGGTGCTCGCGATAAAGACTATGAAAGGCCTGGCTCATCCCATTTAAGCCTTGGTCGGAATACACCATCACCACTTCTGGGGTTTGAAATGCAGCTTGCGGCTTTAAATTCCACTTGAAGCCAAACGGATGAATCCCAACCATGAGCCTTGCTGTGTCGTAATGATCCACTTCTATTTGCATCAAAAAGTTACTGCTATATATAAAATTAAAGCCATATACCTCACCTGTACGTTCCGTCGCCTCCGGACGCTTTAGTGCCAAGAATGGATTATGGTGGTGAGAGCTGGCACCACGCAGACTGGAAATAGACTGAATGCCTGTTTCCAGTATTCTCTCTTTTACATGCCGCTCCCGTGACCATGCACCCGCTAAATGGGTAAATAAAAAATCTTTATCCGGAAGGTCGAGCGATGCTGCCATTAATCGATCAATAACCAATTCCTCTTGACTTTCATTTTTCAAGGAAGCACTTCTCGTTATGACAGGCATATCACGGAATATTGTATAATTTAACGTCAATTCTGCTTGGAGGAATTCATCCTTTAAGATAATTTGAAGTGTACTAGCGTCCTGATTGTCTTCTGTATAGGTTGCCGGCAGACCTTCAAGACGAGGCTTTCCGTCTACCAGTTGATACGAATCATATTTGAAATTAGGAACATGATTAGCCGTCGTTTTACTCACACTGATTGCCGGTTCGCGAAAATCAGAATTTCCGTAGGCAGGGTATTCTTGACGGAGCGTTTCCAAACCAAAAGCAGGATCATCTGCATACACGTGTGTAGTAGCCCCTGTTGGCACATCATACGTCTGCAAGTGAGAAAAATCTTCTCTATGGCGCAATGCCTTTCCATAATAAAGATGGCCTAATTGTCCATTTTTCATCACGTGAAAAATATAACTAACTTGGCCATTTGTTAAATGAAACTGTCTGTCCTCTTGATTAACATGAATTAGCATAACTTTCTCCTTCACAAAATTGGTTTGTTTTAGACATATTCTTTTTACTTATAGTCTCTGTTAAACTTGGTTTTTGATTTCCGCTCCAGGCACTTCGCTACAATCAACTTGTGTATAAAATTTTTACAAAGCTTACTTACTTAAAAGGAAAGAGCCTGGCAATATAAGGCTCTTTTCTTTATTTGATCCATTTCATAATTAGATTCTATTAATCACAAACTCGAATTCCATGTCTTGATTGGCAGGAATGAGGTGTTCATCATGCACCGGTGCACCCCAGCTGTCGTCTCCGCCGATGCCCATCTGTTTGCCTGCGACCGTCACAACGGTGTAATGGACATTTGGAAGCTCGTAATGATGCTGAGCATTCTCGAGTTCAAAAGCCGTATAAGGAGAAAAATTGCACTCTAATGGTTTAGTCGCAGCTGAAATTTTTATTCCCTGTCCTTCCTTGTTGGTCAGACTAACTCGGCGCACTCCCGTCCGGTTGCCCGATTCTTGCGGCATGACATATCCGGATAAATTCTCAATTACTTGATTTTTAAATATTCCAAGTCTTGCTCCTTGCGCTCGGTCTGAGTAATTTTCTTCAGGACCCATCGCATACCATTCTAGTTGGTCATAATCGGCAGGCACCTTGAAGGATACTGCAAAAATCGGCAGCTGCGGGAGATTTTCCGCCCCCTGATAGACCGACTTCACATGAACACTGCCATTGGCAAGAACGGTATAATTTACTTTCACCACTACTTTTTCACTAATCGATAATTTATAAGTAAAAGCAATGCTCACCTGACCATTAGCTTGTTCGACATCCATCCCAATGCATTGGCGCGCAAGACTGGCTGCATACCAAAGTCCCGAATGATAGCCTTGGGAATAACCGCGGTCATTATCCGTCGTCGCCCGCCAGAATAACGGTGCCGGCGGAAGAGCAATCATCTCTTTCCCTGCATAGTTAAGTGAAACCAAGCTGCCCGCCTGTTTCGAGAACAAGATGGTGAAGTCAGTGCCGTGGACACCAACATTGACATCGCCAGTGACAACCCGTAATTCCCCGTGAGCTGCCGTCTGCTCGACAAACGCCTCCGTCCTGAACACATATTGTCCGAACGCGATCTCGTAGCCAGCGTCCGCCCAGAGATTACTTTCCTTCAGCTTAAAAGAAGTTTGTATACAATATTCGCCAGAAACGCTGGTGATTTCAGCAGGCAATTTAAATTCGATGCGCCCTTCACTCTGCGGTGCCACCACCACATCGAGCTGATTCCGATACCACTCTTTACCTTCAAGGTAGAGAGTGTACTCCAAATCATAATCGGACGTATCTACGAAAAGACTTTCATTCTGAATGGTTACCCCCGTACGATCCGGACTCAGTTTGATATTTTGATATAAATACTTTACTTCCTGCATCTTCGGCGACAACTCTCGATTGGCATACACAATCCCATTCGTACAGAAGCCATAATCCGTTGGGCGATCGTCATAATCACCGCCGTAGGCCAAAAATTCCTTGCCATAACGGTCTTTTTTAATAATCGACTGATCAATATAATCCCAAATAAATCCACCTTGATACATCGGATATTTCCGCTCTAAATCTGTATATTTGTTCATACCGCCAAGGGAATTCCCCATGGCGTGCATATATTCACAGCTAATGTATGGCTTTGACGGGTTATCGTTCAAATAATTCTCAATGTCAGCTGGCTTTGCATACATCCGGCTTTCCATATCACTCGTATCATTGTAATCACGCGCATGGAAAACACCTTCATAATGAACCAGGCGACTTGGATCTACACTCTTAAAATATTTAGAAACATTCAGAATCACTTCACCCGCATAGGATTCATTGCCACATGACCAAATGAGGATCGACGGGTGATTTTTGTCCCGTTCAAACATGGATACCGCTCTGTCCATGACGATGTTCTCCCATTCCGGCTTATTCCCGGGGATGTTCCATGACGGCTCGACTGCCCCCATCTTTTGCCATGAACCGTGCGTTTCAAGGTTCATTTCATCGATGACATAGACACCGTATTCATCGCATAACTCATACCAATAACTTTGATTCGGGTAATGGGACGTCCGGACAGCGTTAATGTTGTTCTGTTTCAATGTTTTAATATCCCAAAGCATGTCTTCCTTTGTAATCGCGCGGCCGGTACGGCAATTAAATTCATGGCGATTGACACCCTTGAATACAATTCGTTCACCATTAAGGCACATGATTTTATCAGCCATTTCAAATCTTCGGAAGCCGACTTTCTGCGGAATAACCTCTACCAAATGACCTAACTCGTTATATACCTGAATATAAAACTGATACAAATAAGGATTTTCCGCACTCCATAGCTTTGGATTATTGATCATCATTAAAACTGTCCAATTTCCGTCAGTGAAATCACCGTTTTGTGCTGCTACTAAGTGCCCCTCGGTATCGTACAATTCAGCAACTATTTTTGCCGGAGAAACCACATCAGATAAAAGCTTTAGGTCTGCTTGAAGCGTCCCTTTCGTAAAAGTCGGATCCAGCTCTGCGCGAATACCGGCGTCATAAACATGAATTTCCGGTACTGTATAGAGGTAAACATCACGGAAAATACCAGAAAAACGCCAGAAATCCTGGTCCTCGAGCCAGCTGCCCGTGCTCCGTTGGTAAACCGCGACGGCAAGCTTATTCTCACCCTCTGTAAGAAATGGGGTAAGCTCAAATTCTGCAGGAGTAAACGAGTCCTCACTATAGCCGACGAACTCCCCATTTAACCACACATAAAAGGCCGACTCCACACCTTGAAAGGATATATACAGTGGCTTGTTTTCCATTTGAGGGGGAACGGTAAACATCTTCACATAGCTTCCAACCGCATTATGGTCGTGTGGAATTTCTGGCGGACGGATCTCGTTAAGCCCGTCCCATGGGTACATCGTATTCACATATTGTGGTTTCCCGTAGCCTTGAAGCTGAATGTGACCTGGGACGGTGATGTCCCCCCAGCCCATGCAATTAAAATCCAGCCGGTGAAAATTCTCCGGACGATTGTCTGGATTTACGCTATAGTTAAATTTCCAGTTACCGTTTAATTCATGGCGCATTGCCATTGGGCCTGCAATTTTTGCCTGCTCCAGTGTTTCATAATATCGGTGGTCTGAATGTGCTGGAAGTCGATTAACGGCAAATACATTTAAGTCTGTAAGCCAATCTATTTTTGGAATGGTTGTCATCACTATCACTCTTCCTATCTACATTTTTCCAAAATTTTATTATTTAACTGAACCCATCATCCCTGCAACGAAATGCTTTTGCATAATGAAGAAGATAAGTGCTGCCGGCAGGGTGGCAATCACAATCGCTGTCATAATCATTCCAAAGTCGGGTGAGTAGCTTGAACCAAGGTTTGAGATTAACAGCGGAATGGTTTGGTTCTCGGGTGACTGCAACACAACCAGCGGCCATAAATAACTGTTCCAGCTAGCCATGAAGGTAATGATGGCAGCTGCTGCATAGGTCGTCTTCATTGTCGGAACATATATCCGGAAGAAACATCCCAATTCGGACAGACCATCAATTCTTCCCGCTTCAAGAATTTCCTTCGGGAACATCTTTGTGCTTTGTCTAAAGAAAAAGATAAGATAAGCAGTTGTAACCGTTGGTAAGATGACGGCTGTAAGCGTATCGATTCCGATCATTGGAAGGGCTTGAGAAATGGTGGCGAACATTCTAAAGAGCGGTACCATTAAAGCCGCAAAAGGAATCATCATAGAAACCAGTAAAATATTAAACACAAAGTCCTTCGACTTACTTTTGTAAATTTCAAATCCATATCCTGCCAAGGAGGCGATAAGCATGGCAAGGACGGTCGTTAAAATCGAGATTTTCGTTGAATTTATTAAAGCAGGTACAAGATCAACTGTGTCTAGTAGATTGTGAAGGTTTTCTATAAAATGACTGCCAGGCAGCATCCTTCCTTGCGTTACATCGACAGACTTGTTCGTCGAGCTCACAATCATCCATAGAAACGGAAACATAGAAACAATGGAAGCGATGATAAGGACTGTATAGCTGAATGAGCGTTTAAGGTTATTCATTTTTATCACCTGCCACTTTGAACTGAATGATAGAGAAGATGACGATCATAATGACAATGGCATAAGAGACAGTAGCCGCATACCCAAAGTCAGGGGTATACTTAAACGATAAATTATAGATATACTGAGAAATTGTCATTGTCGCATTACCCGGCCCACCCTTGGTAATATTCATGACCTCGTCAAATAGCTGAAGCGTACCAATTGTTGAAGTGATAGATGTAAATAGGATAATCGGCTTCAACATTGGGATCGTAATCTTGAAAAATTGTTGAACTGGCGAAGCCCCATCTATCCTAGCTGCTTCATAGATAGATTCATCGACGTTTTGAAGAGCCGATAAATAGAAGATCATGTTATAACCTGTCCAACGCCAAGTGATAGCCACAATAATGGCAATTTTGGCCCAAAAAGGATCGGTGAGCCATTGGATGGGCTCAGAAATTAGTGAAACTTTCATTAACATGATATTGATAATCCCATCTTGACCAAACAAATATTTGAAAATGACGGAATAGGCAACAAGTGAGGTTACGCATGGTAAGAAGATGGCTGTTCGAAAAAAGCCCTTGAACTTCAACGTTTTATTATTTAGTAAAACGGAAAGAAATAAAGCAAGTAGAATCATAACTGGTACTTGGATGATCAGATAGATCACCGTATTTTTTACCGTTGTAAGGAACGTTGGATCCTTAAATAAACGCGTATAATTATCGATACCTGTAAATGTTAAATTCGCACCTACCCCTGATTGAAATGACAAAATAAGAGCCTGAACCATTGGGTAGAAGTAAAACAAAAAGATCATTACGGCAGCGATAATCACAAAGGACCAGCCAATAACATTATTTTTTAACCGAAGCTTCCGACCTGAATTTGCTTTTGGAAGAGTTTGAGTGTGGTTTTCTTTCGCAGTTATCAATTTTAGTCAACTCCTTACGTTGTAATTTCAAGAAAAAAAGAAAAGAGCCTCAGAAAATCGCCTGACACATCAGATAGCTCCAATTACTGAAGGGTAGAAGCCGGCGAATTCAAAGGCATAATCTCTTTACAAAGATGTGTTACTTGCTAATTTGTTGTGTTATTTAATTTGTTCTTCTGCTTGTTTTTGTGCATCTTCTAATACTTTATCTAGATCTTTACCTTTAAGGTAATCTTGCATTCCCACAGCTAAAATGTCCTCAAGGGCATATGTGTGCATACCATAGTTCACTTGAGGGATTTTTTCTGTCCAAGCTGCAAAGTCTGAAACTACTTTTTGACCTCCGAAGAAATCATCGGCAGCCTTATAGGCTTCACCTTCAGCAGCTGGTTTATAAGTACCAATAGCGCCCATTTCTTTATTTAAGGTCTGATAAAAATCAGCATTAGATCCAAATGTTTTTCCTAAGAAGTCAGCAGCCTTTTCTTTACCAGGGATGTTAAGCACGTACCAAGAACTTCCTCCTAAGTTTGAAGCGTTCACTGAACTTGAAATGCCAGATTGTCTTGGCATCGGAACAACTGCCCATTTACCTGCTTGTGAGCTTTCCGCTTTAATGGATGGAGTAATCCAGTTCCCAGTAGGAACAGTTGCAACATCACCGCTGTTAAAGCCTGCTACGAACTGACCCCAGTCAGAAACAGGTTTTATTAAATCTGCATCTAAAATTGCTTTATATGTTTGGAATGCTTCCTTTAAAGAAGCGTTGTCCGCTATGTCAGGTGTAACCCCGTCATTCTTTAAATACCATGAACCGCTTGTCTGAACCATCATACGAATAAGACCAAGGTCTTTTGGATCCTGTGTAAGCATTTGTTTCCCCGTTGCTTCTTTTACCTTTTTACCAATTTCAATGTACTTGTTCCAGTCGATATCTTTTAAATCATCAACCGTGTAGCCCGCTTTTTCCATGTAATCCGTTCTAACGTATAGTCCCGTTACACCCGTATCGAATGGAAGGCCGTAGTTTTTGCCGTCCAAGCTCGTAGGGGCAATTTTATACTGAGCAAAATCATCTGCTTTAAACGATCCTGTTAATTCATGGAACATATCTGGATACGCTTTAAGGAAGCTTTGCGCCCGATAATCTTCGATTAGAACAATATTCGGCAACCCTTTTGTAGTCCCAGAGCTTAAGCTTGTATTTAGCTTTTGGATAATGTCATCTTGAGCATGTTCAATAACTTTAATGTTTACATCTGCGTTTTCAGATTTATAAGCTTCTTTTGCTAAATTCATTGCTTTAATGTTAAAATTCGGGTCCCATGCCCATACTGTTACTTCATTTGTATCTTTGCCGCTGTCGGAAGTCTCTTTATTTGATCCCGAAGAACAGGCAGTTAGCATCAATATACTAACTAAAAAGAGTGCTAGTACTTTTTTCATTGATATTCCCCCAACATTCTATTTTTGTAAGCGTTATCTAACTTGCAAATACAATGTTATCACCTGTTAGGAAGTAACCGTTAGGACGATATTTTAAATGGTTGGTAATATTTTTATAACATGAACACGCTTCCAATTGATTTATTTGGATTATTTTTAGATTTTATGACTATTTTCACTTAGTTGAAACTGGAAGTGTCATCCGGACCTTTGTCCCTTCACCCAACTCGCTAGAAATTGTCACCCCATACTGTTCCCCGTAAATCAGCTGGATACGCTCATGGACATTCCGCACACCAATCCCTGAAAACATCTGTTGCTTACGCTTTGTAGTCGGGAGTTTATTCTCTGAAGAGACTTCCATTCCATCTCCGTTATCCACGACTTCACAAATCAACGTATTCTCCTCTTTCCAGACAAGTACATTAATATAGCCACCAGTCTTACGATTGAAGCCATGAAAGAATGAATTTTCCATAAAAGGCTGCAGGATAAGCTTTGGTACGTGATATTCCAAACAATCTGGCGCGATAAAATAGTTAACATTAATCCGGTTACCGTACCGCTTTTGATTAATAAGGACGTAGTTTTTTAAATTATCCACTTCTTGGACAATGGTATTCGTCTCGCTGACATTGCCAATTGTATTCTGAAGCAAGGATATTAAAGCATTAATTGTTGCTTCGGTTTCTTTTTTTCCACCTTGCTGCACCATGAATTTTATTGAAGTTAACGTGTTGTATAAAAAATGAGGATTAATTTGCTGCTGCAGCGCAGCCAATTCCGCATTGCGCTTTTGCTTTTGTGATTCCACAAGCTGTTCAACATACAAGTGAAGCTCATCGAGCATGGAATTAAAGGCATTGCCGATTTTCATGGTTTCATATGTGCCGGTTGCAGTAACATATTGGTGGAATTCATGTTTTGACGCATCTTCTATCTGCTTAACAAGACTCGATAACGAATTTGTCAATCTCCTCGTCGCTAGTAAGACAATGATTAACGCCACAAAGACGATACCCATTGAGATGAGCACGATATCTTTCTTATCAATTAGGTCTCCAACTGCTTTTTGCTTATCAATTATATTAAATAGGTACATGTCAAACGATGGAAGGTATTCCATCGAGATAATCTGATCCTTTCCCATAAAATTATCAATGATATAATGGTCTGAACTCTTTTCAATTTTTCCTACATAGCTAAGCAGGCCTTTTGGTGCTTGCCCTATGAGCTTTGATTGGTTGCTAGAAACAATAACTCCCTGCTTGTCTACGACAAACACATTATTACCAGGTCCTGTATAGCTTGTGAAGAACTGTCTAAATTGACTTTCATCAAACGCAAAGAACATCGATCCATAAACAGTACCGTTGATCCGTTCCATTAGTACCTTTGATGCCACAATGAACTGGCGATTCGTTCCATCATTTCGCTTGTCCAATTGGTACACCAGTTTCTTTGGTTCCTTAAACGTATTACTAGTAAGTCTGCTAGTCCTTAATTCCTCATCCGTTATTGGCCAGTACGTCCGATCCGTTGCAAAACTGAATCCATTTCTACCCATGACTAGAATGCTTTCTTCATATGCATCTAAATTAGTTTCAATTCGCTTTAACTGTTGGCCCGCATTAAAATAGGCATTAAGTTTCTCTTTATTGCTATATTGCTCCCTCGTAAGAATTTTTTTAACCGTATTGCTTTGAAGGAGATTGTTAGATGCTAGGACGACCGAATAGTTAAAGGATTCGAAACTTCCCTTTACCTGACTCATTACTTTAGAGTTCGTAATGCTAAACTTTTTAATAAAAAATTGCTCCGACATCCGAATCGTTGTCCATGTAATAGTGATCGAAACTGTGATAATCATCATAACCGTAATGAAAAACATAACGATAAACAATCCGTTATGTTTAAAACGTTCGGGAATAAATCTCATAATTCACCATCTCTTATCTTAGTTTTTGCTTTCTTTTGTATTGGCTTGGAGACAATCCCTTTATTTTCTTAAAAACTTTACAGAAATAACTGTGGTCCGAATAACCGACCATTCCACTAATTTCTGAGATAGATTCCATTCCCTCCATGAGCAGTTTCGTCGCTTCTTCGATCCGCATTCTATTTAGATATTCGATGAATCCTTCCTTATTATGCGTTGAAAAATAGCTTGAAAGATAAGATGGATTAAAATGAAAGTGCTTTGCGACCCCAGTAAGGGTAAGCGGTTCGGCATAATGTTCTCTAATATATTCCATCAGTTTTTTCATATTTATATCTTCGGGCTCACTCTGCACCAAAAATATGCATTTTTCCGCTTCTTCAATAAAGCGATTCATTAGTTCAACCGTGGCCTTCGCCGAAGGTGCTTCATCAATCGATCTAAAATATGAATACTTGGCTTCTTCCAATTCTGTTACGTCAAATTTCATATTACTTAGGAGAATGGTAATGTTAAAAATAATGTTGCCAAAAAAAGCTTTATATTCAAAGACATCCATCGTATAACAAGAAGACATTACCTTTACATGGTCTTGTAGATATTTGAAAGCGGAATCAAAATGTTTTCTCTTTAATTCTTCTGTAAACCAATCCAAATTAAAATTTTCGGGTTTGGGCGGCACTTTTGGAAGATTCTCTTTCATTAAAAACGGTTGATTTGGAAAATAAAAGCGATAATCTAACAATTTTACGAGACTTTCTTTGTAGTTGCTTCCTAGTTGAGAAAGGTCTGAAAACTCATCCGTCAAAGCAATACTCATTCCTGGTATAGACTCTGCAAGTTGGCTGGCCAATTTAATAAACTCTTTATCATTCTGCTTGTTTATATTAATTAAGTATCCAATGATATTCTCTTCAACGCTTAAGGGCTCGTAAACAATTTGATTTATGATATGTTGCAATGCCTCTTTGATTTTCGCCTTGATACTTGTTTGAAATTCTGCACTATTTCTAGACTGGTGATTCCTTAAATCAGCTCCAATTAAACAATAATGGCTGTATGGCAAAGCTTTGGATACTAACTCCGAATCATAATTCACTTCATATCCTGAAATCAGTTTATTGATAATCTGCCCAATTGGGAGATTGCCTGTTAATCTTTGATCCACTTTCTGAAAGGAAGGAATTCTGCTTGCGGCATTTTTCAGCGCCTTTAAGAGACCGTCTGCATTGAGCTTCGGCTTTAAGATATAATCAACGACACCACTTTGGAAGGTGGAGCGAACATAATCGAATTCTCCAAAACTGCTTAAAATAATGATTTCAATGTGAGGATATCTTTCCTTCACAATTCTTGTTAATTCTTCCCCATCCATGATCGGCATTACGATATCTGTAATAATGATATGTGGGGCGGTGGCCTCAATTAATTCCAGTGCTTCTTGACCGTTCGAAGCTTCCCCAACAATCATAAAGCCCTCTTGCTCCCAATTGATATAGTGCTTAATCCCTTGTCTGATCAACATTTCATCGTCTACAATTAGTGTTCGGCATAGTTCCCCGACTGTCAACGCAATCCCTCCAGAAGAAGACATGTACAATTAGAAATTTCAATATTTTTATTATACTATATCCATAATGACTACCCTCTCATAAAAATTGTACCAATTTGTTGCACAACCTCGGAATACAAAAAGGGCCCTATCCCAATCATGGGTAGGGCCCTGATGTCCTTCCGTTTCATCCAGAAAGGTACTATTACTCAAGGTCTTTATATATTCGTAAAAATTTTACACAGGTCAAAGGGTGTCAGGCACCGCTCGTGGACAAATGTCCACGAGTGGTGCCTGACACCTTTTTATTCTCCATTAAAAATCAAGTTGGATTTTTTGTGCTTCCTCCAGCCTTTCCTGTTTATCATTAAACACGTCACTGGTTAGAATTTTAATCCATTCCGTTTTTTTGCTGCCAGCTTGGTCAACTATAAAGCCTAGACTCCCCCGTTTGATTTGGTTTCCTCCGATTTCTCCATTTAAATGTTCAAGATACATATCCTGTTTCCAGTCCATTTTCTCACCTGTATTCGTTTCAAAAAGGGCGACTGGGGCAAAATTACGCTTTTCTATGGATTGATTTTTAATATCGACACTTATTTTAATAAAATCAAATTCCTCGGATTCCGTTAACGGATGGAAATAGTCAATTAAACTATAATCAGGTCGGTAGTGAAGTAGTTTCATTTCTTTGATCGTGTACTCGATATCCCCAAAATGATATACCTTATTTATTTGTTTGATCGCTTTTAAGGTAGCCTCTCCTTTTTCATCCGTAACAGACTGTCCGGGTTTTTGTAAGGTTGAATCATCCGTAACTTGAGGGCTATTATAATAGGCGTCATGTTCGTCTTTCGAGATCTTTTTGGTAGCTGTGGAAGTATTCTCTGTTTTTGAATCAGTTTTCTCATTAGTTGGTTGAATTGAAACAAATGAACAACCCGTAAGTAGAAATACAAATAAAATAGTTATTATTGCCTGTTTCATATCAATTCCTCCCATCACGTAAAACTCCTTTTTAGAAAGATATCCCGCTGCTAAAAAGGCAACGGGATATCATATTTTCCAATCCTAATCTACTTAATTTTTAAACTTACTTGTCTTCGATGACTGTTTTTCGGCTGTCTTTTTCAAGAATGTCAAAGATGATTTTGGCATTATCCGTATTATCAATTTGACCGGCAAAGCGTTCGCTGTCAGGACCAAATGCATATACATTTACATCTTCCCCCGTATGTCCGCCCGTCGTCCATCCGGTGAATGAACGGGTATCAATAATTTGTTCGATCGCATTATCGATATCCACTACTTTCTTCGTAGCCGCAGCATCTTTTACAGACTGAATCTCTTTATCTGTTAAAGTGAGATTGATATATTTAGTCAACGTGTCTTTCACATCTGCCCCATTAGCAATTTGCTCTGCCATAAAATCAGGTGTGCGTTCTGTTGCATTAATCGGTGCACTAAACCAGTTATACTCTCCGCGGGCACCGATGGAGTAACCGCCAGTTGAATGGTCAGCTGTTGCCACAACCAATGTATGTCCATCCTTTTTAGCAAACTCAATCGCTGCTTTGAACGCTTTTTCGAAATCTTCCATTTCACTCATTGCGCCTACAATATCATTATCATGACCTGCCCAGTCGATTTGGCTTCCTTCCACCATCAAAAAGAACCCTTTTTTATTTTGATTTAAGCGCTCAATGGCCGAAGTCGTCATATCTGCTAAGGAAGGTATCTCAGCCGTCCGGTCGATCATTTTTGGCATACCCCGTTTCGCAAATAATCCAAGAACCTGGTCATTTTTGTCTTTTTTCAATTCTTGAAGGTTTGAAACATAACTGTATCCGTCTTTTTTGAAATCCTCTGTAAGGTTACGGTCTGTGCGGATAAATAAATCTGATCCGCCACCCAAAAGGACGTCAATTTTGTGTTTTCCGTTAACCATCTCATTATAATAATCATCCGCAATGGCATTCATATTATTACGGTTTACATCATGAGAACCAAACGATGCAGGTGTGGCATGTGTGATTTCTGATGTTGCAACTAGACCTGTTGATTTCCCCTGCTCTTTCGCAGCTTCAAGAACTGTTTTTACTTCAGATTTGTCGTTGTCAACCGCGATGGCAGCATTATAGGTTTTTATACCAGCGGCCATTGCTGTAGCGGCTGATGCTGAATCCGTTACATTTTGCTTTGCATCCTCTGGATAGGTAGTCTGTTGTCCAACTAGAAATCTATCAAACTCAGTTGACTCCACTCTTTTAGTAGACGGATCGTCTTTTAAATAACGGTAGGCCGACGTATAAGAAACGCCCATTCCATCCCCGATTAGAAAAATGACATTTTTTATATCTGCATTGTTTTTATCTACTTTTTCGGATTTAGCGTTTGCTGTTCCAGTTCCAACAAGACTGCTAAAAGCAATGCTTGAAAGGACAGCAACTGGAAGAACCTTTTTCATAAGTTTTTTCTTAAACAATTCGTTTTCCCCCTCAAATAAACTTGAATGTACTGTATTACGATTTTCATTATAGCGGGGGTTTATTAAGCGAATGTAAACAATTGTAAAGGCGAATAAATCGGAAGTGCTAAAATATAGGTAATTTGTATGAGAGTAAATTACTTTTGAACAGAAAGCTACATTTTCCATTAAATTGTCAGATCAACTCCTCCTTAAAAAGGCCTATTTTTCTTTATATTTTCTTAATAAAAATTGAACATTTGAATAAGAGTAGTCCCAGCAAATAAAAAAAACTGATTCGACGATGCGAATCAGTTTCTTTCCTAGTTATTAATCATCATTTTTATCATACCTTCGACAAGAACCGGAACTTCTTCAAATGCACTTTTCATATGAAGTCGCTCCGTTCGTTTGTGGGCGTCTTTTCCGAGTGGGCCAACATTTAAGACAGGAGCTTGGAGTTCTTTCATCGCATCGAATGGGATGCTGTAACCGCTGCCCCATACCGGGGTATTTGATTTGAAGACGGTCCATCCTTCCCCATCGTCCTGATAATTAACATAGCTTAAGTCGCTAATTCCATTAAAATAGTGAACTTGCTGAACAGGCAAATTAAATTTTGCGAGACCTTGCTCTTTCACATATTCTACACATTGTGTAATGAGTTCATCATTTGATGAATTTACCGCTGGATAATAAGGTGGAGCAAATAGCAAAACCATCGCAGGTGCAAGTTCCTGGCACTGAATCATTAGAGTATCTGCAATTCGGAGGGATTTTTCACGGTCATCCCATTCTGAATTTGCATGAATGGCTGCTTTGATTGCTTCGACAAAATCTGTTCCAAATTTATTAATCGCATGCGTAAGTAAAGCTTCATAACGTAAGACATGCACTTCACCAACTGGGTCTACATACTGCTCTTTGCAGACTTCCATATATGCCCGGTTGCAGGTACTAGCCGCGTTAACAGCCACTTTTTCAAAGATATCCATAATTTCTTCCGCATTCCGCTCCATTAAAAACACATTATACAAGGCTGCTGCGCGATATGGTGTTTGAGCGGAGTATTCAAGTTTTAAATCTTTTTGTTGAAGTGTAACCGGAAGAGGGGTTGTTTCACCCCTCACCGTTTCTTGGAGGCTCAAATTCCATTCCATCTTCTGCGTCAAAAACGATGCAATATATGGTGCTGTGATTCCACTGAGAGGTTCACCAACATGTGTCTCTTTCCCGTAAAAAAGTGCCGATGGCATAATTTTACCGATGGAACCTGAATACACATAATAATTTTCGTCACCCGGTTCTTGTGAAAATACGGGTTCTCCGTTCAAGAAAAGCTTATAGGTGAGATCATGCTTTTCCTTTAGTTCTAATAATTTCGGTACAGCTGCACACATACCCGCCGAATTTACTTCCTCATCTGGCACGGTTAACAAGAGAAGATTAATCGGCCATTGTTCGACAGTTGCTTTTTCGATTAATCCCATATGCATTACAAGTCCCATTTTCATATCCATCGTGCCTCTGCCGAATAAATATTCTCCAGATTTTAGATCCTGCACCACATCTTCCGGTAACCCTTCCAATCTTTCATGGAGCAAGTTGGTTAGCTCTTCTGGCTGATAAGCAAAATCCTCTAGATCTCCATATTCCTCCGTATTCACTGTATCAAAATGACTAATGAGAACGATGGTTTCTTTTGCATTTGGATGTTTATATAAAGCAGTTAAAAACCGCCTGCCCTGATCGGCATCGTGAAGAAGCAAATGAGTAGGATTTTCCTGAAAATAGCCCAACCCTCGTAGTTTTACTTCTAGCTTTAAAGGAAAATTACGTTCACCCTCTGTTAATGTCATGCTTCTCCAGCTCACCACTTCGCACAAAAGCTCACGAAGTGCCTCTGGTGTCCCCCAATTTAGCTGATTCATTACCCGATTACTCCTTTAATTAAATACAATATGGTGAATCACAACTGTCCACCTGAGATGGACAAATACAACCAACTGTCCACGAGTGGTGCCTGACACCCTATCGATAGTCCACATCATTATTTGCGCTCAATTTGTCCTTTTTATTCTTAAAATAATAGGAAATATAGCATACGGCTAAAAATCCTAAACCCACTAGTAAACCTACTAATTGGGTCGGATCAAAGGCCAAGAATATTAAGATTGAAACGCAGAATACGATACAAATAATTGGTATTAATGGATAAAATGGGACTTTATATTGTAACTCCTCTAATTTTCCGCCGTCTTGCAGGTATTTCCTTCGAAACAATAACTGTGAAAGGGCAATACCGATCCACGAAATCGTAACAGAAATGCCGGCAATCGACATTAACAACACAAACACTGTGTCGGCTGCAATAAAGCTAGTTAGCAAGGATAATAGAGAAAAAAGCATCGTAAATACTAGAGCAGCAAATGGAACCCTGCGTTTTGATAGCTTTCCAAACCGTTTTGGAGCCATTCCATCTTGCGCCATCGCCCATAGTAACCGGGTCGACGCGTAAATACATGAGTTTCCAACCGATAATATCGCTGTCAGTATAACAAAGTTCATAATATCTGGTGCGAAAGGAATACCTGCCATATCCATAAGGGTTACGAATGGACTTTCCAATAATCCCAGTTCCTTAGATGGGAAAATGGCGGATAGTATAACAATAGAAGCTAGATAAAAGACGATAATTCTAAAAAGGACGTTTCGAATGGCTCGGGGAATATTCTTTTCCGGCTCTTCGCTTTCCCCAGCAGCAATTCCAATCAGTTCAGATCCTTGATAGGAAAAGATAACATTCATCATCGTAACAAAAAGGATGACAAAACCTGCAGGGAACAATCCAGATGGTGCTAAGTTTTCTAAAAATGGTGCAGGACGGTCCGCCAATGGAATGATTCCAAAAATAGCAGCGAAACCAATAATAATAAAGAAAATAACAGCAACCACTTTAATACCTGCAAACCAATATTCTGCCTCTGCGAATCCTCTGGTTGTAAGAGCATTGAGGACAAATAACAGGGCGATGAAAACAGCACACCATATCCAGACTGAAACATCAGGAAACCACCGTTTCATTAGGATTCCTGCCGCGGTAAATTCAACCCCAGCCGTTGTGGCTGAACCAACGAAATACATCCATCCTAACGAAAATCCAGCGGAAGGACTAATGAATTTACTTGCATATGTTTGAAATGAGCCTGTTACGGGCATGTGGACAGCCAGTTCCCCTAGGCACACCATGACCAAGTATAAAATGATCCCACCAAATAAATAACCTATTAATGCACCACCAGCTCCGGCCTGATTAATGGTATAGCCAGCATTTAAAAACAACCCTGTTCCTATGACTCCTCCTAACGAAAGCATAAACAAATGACGACGTTTCATCGATCGATTTAATTGATTCTGCTGACCCTCTCGTTCAACCATCTCCCACACACCCCTTGTCTATTAGCAGTCTCTAATGTTCCTTAAAAACGTAGGGACAAACAGCTTAAGCCGCCATCTAATTTACGAAATTCAGACATGTCGAGCTCAATCGTCCGAAAACCTGCCTCGTTCATTTTTTGCTTCGTTTGAGGAAAACCTGCTGGAATGATAACATAGTCATTCACGCGAATACAATTCGCTGCATACTCCTCTTCGGGTGGAACGATAATTTTTGTATAGGAATTAAAATCTGGATGATCAATAAATTCACCTGCGACAACAATTGTATGATTTCCAAGATAAGAAATACCTGTTTTGAGGTGGAAAAACTTTTCTAGTTGAACAATAGACGCCTGGTAATGTTCCAATTCAAGAATTTGCTTTAATTGTTCAGCTCCTTCCAAATTTGTCCTTTCAGAAAGTCCTATATAAAAATGATTATCAATTTGTAAAATATCGCCGCCGTCAAGGGTTCCTGGTGACTTGATATAATAGATGTTTTCATAATGGGATTTTATTGTCGGCTCCATCTCAAAAATTTCCCCGTTACGTGAAGGGGCCCCTGGGTTTGAAATAACCGCAAACTCAGGTGTCAGCACTGCCGTGTCTTCTACAAAGGTAGAGTCTGGGAAATCCTCATGACTAGTCAGGACGGTTACTTCTACCCCACAGGTTTTTAGTGCATCAATATAAGCTTTATGCTGCTCGAGTGCCTTTTCTAAAATAGGACTCCCTAGATCAGAAGTCGTTAAGCCATGGATGAAGCTTTCTCCAGGTGTTTTGACAATTGTAGTTTTAAACATATTATTTCCTCCTTCAATTATGTACGGATAACAGGACAAGTGAGACATGTAGGACCACCTGTACCTAAATAAGAGATTTCATTTCCTTCATATTCATAGACGTTTGCCCCCGCATCCATTAATTTCTGCTTAGTGTAAGGGCTTCCAGAAACTATCATACAAATTCGCGGTGCCAAGGCAAGGACATTACAGCCTAGTCGATGGTATTCTTCATCGGGAACTTCAATTAATTCAAAGCCACGCTTGATTAGCATTTGTCTTAAGAAGACTGGCATTAATCTCGAATAAACAACAGCCAGGTTTTCATCTACGATACTAATAAAAGACATAAGATGTAGACATTCGTCCTCACCTTGGTCATGCGGAAGCTGAACAACGATACATTCGTCCACCAAACCTTTAGTAATTTCCTTGATTTGGCGGATTGCTTCATCATTCGTTCGATAGCCACGGCCAATTAACAATGTGCGATCATCCAGCCAAACAAGATCTCCCCCGTCAGCTACTGCTTCACCAGTAAGTTCACCTAATATAGGAATGTCCTTTTCTATTAAAAATTGTTTATACACCTCGGCTTCCGGCTGTCGTAATTTTTTCCCTGATTTTAAAATAATGGCACCCTTTTTCGTAAATTTAACGGGATCATGGGCATATAGAGAATCTAATCCTACACGTTCTGACGCGGGTAAAAATTCAATATGGTCCACATGCTGTTTAATAATAGAAAGAAACTGTTCAAATTCCTGCTGTGCTTTTGAAAAATCAGGTTCATGAATATAGTTGAATTTTTCCCATTCCTTTTTTAAATGTTCTTGACTAATAAAGGATTCATTTGGGTGTTTAACAATAACGGTATTGAGTTTTTTATACATAGATGATGCCAAAGCAGTTCCTCCTTTGTTTTTCCGTATAGTGGAATTCATTTCCCCTGACAGGAAAACCTATAATATGATACTATAGTAGTAATAATTTCATGTCAATATATTTTGAATTTACTGATTAATAGTTATTAATATTTTTACTGATATCTAATTTAAATAGGAGATGAAGATATGCAAACGATCGATCGAGCCATGCAGGTGATCAAAGTCCTTGTTGGAAATGAAACAAAGAAATGGTTTTCAATTACTGATTTATCTAAGGAGTGTGACTTACCTGTAAGTACAATGCATCGTCTTTTACAATCAATGAAGCAGCATGGACTGATACAACAGGATCCAAATTTAAAACATTATTCAATGGGGAACACCTGGTTAGAATACGGCTTACAGATGTATGATACCTTTGATTTTGTAGGGTTAATTCGCCCCGAGATGGAAAAATTAATGCTTGAGGTAGAAGAGAGTATTTATTTCAGTAAACCAATGGGGCTAGAATCATTAATCGTTGAGAGAATTGACTGCCAGCAAAATCCGATCCGTATATATGATCAACTAGGATTACGCATTCCACTAAACATTGGAGCAGCAAATAAAGTCATGTTAGCCCATATGCCCTCAATTGAAAGGCAAAAAATCGTAAATGAACTAGTAGCTGAAGAAGATAGAGATACTTTTTTAACTGTATTAAATCAAATAGTGAAAGAGGGCTATGGGGAGAGTCATGGGGAGAGAACGAAAGGCACATCATCAGTGGCTGCCCCTATTTTTAACCAAATAAATGAACTAATTGGCGCTATTAGTATTGGTTATGTCAATTTCAACATAACGGAAGAAAGAAAAAACTTCCTAATCGAGAGAGTCATCGCGTACGGAAAGCAAATTTCCACCAAACTTCAATTCAAATATGTTCCGTCTTTATAGCAGGAGTCTGAAATAGATTATTGGGGGATTCGAACTAAAAAGGACGGTGTCAGGCACCACTTGTGGACATTTGTCTACGAGTGGTGCCTGACACCGTTTTCTGTTAGTATTTTTAACAGTATTATAGTTTCATATGGATATGAATAGAGGATTGAGGGACACAGTTTATGTTGAGGAACAAGAATGTTTGGATTTTGTTAACAGGGGAATTTATCGCCGGCCTCGGTTTGTAGCTCGGCATTATTGGTAATTTAGAATTCATGCAAGAATGGCCAAAATTTCGAAAGACATCATCCAATTTTAGGATGACGCCTTTTCATCAATATAGCTTATGATACGGCAGGATGTGTCCTTTTGAAGGTCATTAACGTTGATTAATTCTTTTTCATTATACAAGACCAACTAAGCTGGTGTGTTATTAAGTTTATTACTGCTACTTGGATTTAATCAAACGTTTGATTAGTTTTTTTGCTTTTCTTAAAAAGCCAGATGTATCATGGCTTGAACATAATTTAATTAAACGTTTGATTAGTTTTTTCCACTTTTCTTTGAAAGCCCAATGTACCATAGCTTCAATTCAATTTAATCAAACGTTTGATTAGTTTTACACTTTGCTTAAATACTCAAATGAACTTCTGTGGCCTGATCCTGTTTATAATCAATCGTTTAATTAGTTTTCCCGCTTTGCTTAAAAAACCAGATCTATCATGGCCTCGACACGATTAATCAATCGTTTGATTAGTTTTTCCACTTTGCTTAAAAACAAGATCTATCATGTCTTTAATTCGATTTAATCAAACGTTTAATTAGTTTTTCCATTTCCCTAAAAAAATCAAATCTATCATGGCCTCAACTTCATTTAATCAAACGCTTGATTAGTTTTTTCATTATCATTAATAAGACCAGATCTGCCATGGTCTCAGTCCCATTTAATCAAACGTTTGATTAGTTTTTTGCCAACTGTAAAAATCAAAATAGCCCTTCATCAGTGTGAACGCACTGGGTGTCAGGCACCACTCGTGGACAAATGTCCACGAGCGGTGCCTGACACCTTTTTTGATATCAACAACAAACTTAAATGTAAAATAGTATTAATTGTTGTTTTTGTAACTAAAGTAGTCAAAATCTGCATGCAGGTTTTGGCCTGATGTGTCTTGGCATTGCATGCCTACAAATGCGCCGGTGAAGAAGCCGCCGCCTTGAATATAATCGTCCGACAACTTGTAGGAGTGGAATGTTACTGGAATCACTGACCAGTTCTCACCATCAAAGGAGAAGGAGTATTGGTATACATCCGTCTTCACATCCACACGAAGATACACATATTCAACATCCTCTGGAATGACAATTTCTTGACCTTGAAGCGGTTGGTCAAAGGTAAAATTGTCACAGGTCATGAGTTCAAGGATTCTCCCTTTGTCCTCGTTCCAGGTGACCTGGCATGATGTCCAGTTCTGTGTATTATAGTAATTCACCAGGCCAGCAGATTGCTGGAAGGTATTCGGGTTAAAGGCAACCTTTGTCTCCGCGCTAAAGGTAAAATGCTGCCAACGTCTTGCTACAAATGCTTGTGTGAATTTAGAAGTTAACGATTCTTTCCCGTATAGGCGCAAGTGGCCAGGGTTATCTTTTAATGAAACGATTTTCTCCCCTAATGGGATCCGTAAGCTCTGAAAATGAGGGTTCAACATTTCTGTATCAAATTCGTCTTTCTCAGGGAAGTCCCTGTCCCACTTCACTTCGTCCACCCTTGGCCCTTCTATCTCAACAGATGGCTGGTTTCCTCCGACAACGTATGGCCAATCATTTTTCCACTCTAGTCTCTGGATCGCAGTTTCCCTTCCAAGTGGACAGTAGCCACGGGGATCTAACAAAGGCTGTCCTTCTCTAGACAATGGTCTTGCAGTTAAATGAACAAGGAACCACTCACCTGTATGGGTATGTACAATCGAAGCATGACCCGCTTTTTGAAGAGGAATCCTCGGGGCATGGAACGAAGTGATCAGCGGGTTCTCCGGATGCACTTCGTATGGACCACTCAGTTGTTTAGAGCGCGCAATGGTTGCTTGGTGATCAAATTTCGTGCCGCCTTCAGCTGTTAATAGATAATAATAGTCATCAATTTTATATAAATGCGGCGCTTCCGTTAGTTTAATATCTGTTCCTTTAAAAATAATTTCAGCCTTACCAACTAGCTTTTGTTCTACCGGACTGTATTCCTGAAGTGAAATCCCGTAAAAATTGTGATGACCCATACGATGATCCCAATTCATGTTGACCAAATATTTTTTACCATCTTCATCATGGAATAATGAGGGATCAAAGCCTGAGCTATTCAAATAAATTGGGTCTGACCACTCGCCATCAATCGTTTCACAGGTAGCAAGGTAATTATGGCAATCCTTCCATTGACCTTCAACCACCTTTACATCCGTATAAATCAGCCAGAACTGACCATCACAGTAGGTAAGTGCTGGTGCCCATATTCCTCCCGAATCCGGATTCCCCATCATATTCAACTGGCTTAGCCGGTTTAGCGGCCTCGCTGTTAAACGCCAGTTTTTTAGATCCTTGGAATGGTAAATCCCCACCCCTGGAAACCATTCAAATGTCGACACCGCAATATAATAATCTTCGCCAACCCGGCAAATACACGGATCTGGATTGAAACCCGTTAAAATTGGATTTTGAATTGTAGCCATTTTTAACACTCCTGTTCATCAACTAATATTCATGCTCATTTTTGTACCTGTATCTTAATGACATGAGGAATGCGCCATTTTTCTTTTGTTTGGAAGAGTTGCTGCAAACCTAGTGTCTTGCCCCCACCCGGTTAAAGCTATAATTTCCTCCAAACATCAGTATCCAAGCAATCGTTGCAGCACTAAAAAATGGGATGAAGCTTGTTTGGTACAAATTCAAGAAAATGATCGCTGCTGAAGCTGCCAGCATCAATACTGTCATGTGGAAATTAAGTACGCTTAAGAAAAAGGCATTTTTTATATAATCCAAAGTTTTTAATTCAAAATGGACATAGACTGGAAAAATATAAACAAGGGTAAGTACATAAAATCCTGTGATAATCAGTAATGGGATGAACAAGGTAAATTGGAGCGCTCCTCCTACTGTTCTCAAGTAAAGAAGGTCAAAAATGATAAATGCCCCACTCAATCCGATACATATACCCAATCCATTTGATTTTTTGAATTCTTGTCTGTAAACGGAAAGAAACGTTTTCCAAATGGGGAGGTCGGTTTCTTTCAACTGCCATTTTCGGACGATCGTAAAAAGAGCCACCGTTGCCGGCATGATTCCTAGGAGAACCAATCCTGCCAGGGAAAAGAAAAACCATAATAGATTGACGTATGCAAGCCTCATGATCCACTCACAAAAAGTGAACAGTTTCCCCATCGTTTTTCCTAATTGCACGGTTTATCACCTCTAATCCCTAGTTTCCCTCAATACCTTCCATCCTATTTTCATAGGTTGCTAGATTATAATAAATCAGCCTTTAACTGAACCCGAAGCAATTCCTTCGACAATTCGGTTGCTCAAGATTAAGAATGCAATCAGAATTGGCAGGATACTAATAACAAGTGTTGCACCAATTGCACCCCAGTCCGTTGTATATTGACCGATAAAGTTCTGAATTCCAACTGTCAGCGTTTTAAAGCTGTCTGAACTAATAAATGTGTTGACGAAAACAAATTCATTCCAGTTGTAAATCATGTTAATAATCGCTGCCGTTGCAATAACTGGTGCAGTCATTGGCAGGGTAATCCGGAAAAACATATGATTAATCGAAGCTCCGTCCATAACAGCAGCCTCTTCTACCTCTCTTGGCAGTGCCTCATAAAATCCAAGCAATATCATAATTGTGATCGGCAGATTAAAGGCAGTATAGGCGAAGATGACGGAAAGCGGATTATCAATCAGGTTTATTTTTGTAAAAGTATTGAATAAAGGAATCAATGTGGAATGGACCGGAATCATTAGTCCCACCATGAATAAGCCCAACACCAATTTACTGCCCTTCCAGTTCATTCTCGTAAGGGCGAATGTTACCATACTTGCTAAAATAACAGTCAATACAACCGCTACTACCGTGTAGGTGATACTGTTGAAAAAGTATTGGCTAATGTTCCCCTCTGTCCAAACCTTTTGGTAATTCTCCCACTTTGGCTGTGCTGGCAAGGAAAAGGGAGACATATTAAAAACTTCTTGGTTATTTTTCAATGAGAAAAGAAATAACCAGATGATCGGAAAGATTTGAAAAATTGCTACGATAATAAGGAATAGGTACATAATTCCATAGGCTGCGCGATTAAGGAATGGGCTCTTCGCTAGACTCGATTTTTCCTTATTTATGATTACCGGAGATCCAGTCGTTTTCACCGTATTCACCTAAATCCCCCCTCTTTTAATAAATATCGTCATTCTGTGTGGTAAGTTTCCTTATGATATACGTAACAACTAAACAGATGATTAATAAGAAGAAACCAATAGCACTTCCGTACCCAAAGTCAAAGCCCTTAAATGCTTTATGGTACATATATGAGGCCATAACCTCACTGGAATTGTTTGGACCTCCATCAGTCATGACATAAATCAAGTCGAAATATTTCAATGATCCGACAACTGCAAGAACAATCGTTACCTTGATTACATTCATGATTAATGGGATTTTTATTTTTAATGCAATTTGAAGTGGCGTAGCGCCATCAATTCTCGCAGCTTCTTCAAGGGAATCCGGGATGTTTTTCAATGCTGCATAATAGATCAAAATATAAAAGCCTGCATATTGCCAGATAATCGGGACGATAATCGCGTATAGCGCGATGCCTGGTTCCGCTAGCCATGCGGGTGGATTTTCAACTCCAAGTGAAACCAGAACACTATTTAGAATTCCATTTGTAGGGTGGTAAATTTTCAGCCAGAGTTGCGCAATGGCAACAGATGCAAGCAGCATGGGAATCAGATAGATTTTTCTAAGCAAATCTGCTCCTTTTATTTTGCCTGCCAATATCATCGAGATGAATAAATAACCAATCAAGCTAAGTGTTGAAAAAACTGCCAGTATTAAGGAGTGGTAGGCACTCTTCCAAAACAAGGAATCCTGTATCAGATGGGCATAATTTTTTAAGCCAATGAATTCCATCTCTCCGATTCCATTCCATTTCATTAAGCCGAAATATCCGGTTTGGACAATTGGGACATAAATCAAGGCAAGGATAAGAAAAAGCGCTGGTGCGATATACAGAGCAACTATCTTTTTATTGGACATAACTCTATTCATTACGATTCAACTCCTTTGCAAACAGGATAAAAATGAAGGGGCACATACCAAAAGTAAAGATATATGCCCCTTTTTTCTAAGTTACGATTATTTACCTTCGTCAGCCTTTAACGCATCTTCGTGTTGTTTAGCAAAATCTTTTGGATTCACTTCTTTCCCGAACATTGATTGAATTAGATTCAAATGTGTTTCAGCAACAGATGCACTCATTTGAACATCTGCGAATAATGTTAGATTGCTAGCTTTATTCAATTCGTTTAATACATCAATATAAAGTTGTGGTAATTTAACTTTGGTAGTATCAACTTTAGTAGCTGGAATTACACCTGCTTTTTCAACAGATTGCTCTCCCCATTTTTCAACAAAAAATTTAACAAATTCTTTTGCTTCAGGCTTAACCTTTGAGTTTTCAGATACGAACAAGCCAACCCCAGGACCGCCAACCCAGCTGTCGATGTTCCCTTTACCGCCTTCAACTGTTGGGAATTTAAAGAATCCAACATTGTCACGGAATGCTTGTGGAATTTCTTCATTTGTCGTGAAGTTCGGAAGTTCCCATGTCCCCATCAGGTACATAGCAGCTTTTCCATTTAAGAATTCTGATTTTCCTTCATCATTAGACAAACCATTAAATCCTTTATTGAATGCATTTTCTTTTACAAGTTTTTGAATTTCATCTGCAGCTGCTACTAAAGCAGGATCTTCAAATGAACCAGTACGATCGATTGCTTTGTTTAAAACCACAGAACCACCTAAACGGTCTGCAAGGTACATATACCACAGAGATCCAGTCCAACGATCTTTATTTCCAAGTGCAATTGGTGCTACACCTTTACTAGCAAGTGTTTTCACAACATTTGTGAAATCACTGTAAGTTTGAGGTACTTCGAGATTAAATTTTTTGAAGATTTCTTTATTGTAATAAATAGGAGCGATGTTTAATTCTAGTGGAAGACCATAAGTTTTGCCGTCTAACGCATATGCTTCGGTTGTTCCACTAACGAAAGAATCTTTCAAACCGCCAGATAATACATCGTCAAGTGGTGAAAAAAGCTTTCCTTTAACAAAAGGAGTCATATATCCAGCTGCCCATGTAAAACCTACATCTGGAAGCTCGTTAGATGAGGAAAGAACTTTCATTTTGTTCTTGTATTGTTCATTTTCAAGTACTTCAACCTCAATTTTTACATCCTTATGATTTGCCTCGTATTGCTTGATAATATCTGACACGATCAAATTTTGTTGTTTGGAGCTTCCGGCAGGCCAAAGATGCATGAATTTAATCGTTTTCTTGGAACTGCTCTCATTGCTAGCCTTGTCAGAACCACTGCAGCCAGCAAGACCAGCTGTAAGAAGAAGTGCAAGTACTAGCAACAATGTATACGCTTTCTTAAACATTTCAAAACCCCCAGTAAATTGTTTTCGCTTACATACTGAATTTTAGCACTAATAAAAAATCACGGTAAGGTAACCGCGATTGGGGGAAATTCCACTATTTTTGGATAGGTGCTTCGTCAAGGACAGCCACTTTTCTGTATTTGCTTGGTGTAATTCCCTCATAATCCTTAAAGATTTTAATGAAATACTTAGCTGTCTGATAGCCTGCCTGCTGGGCGATATCTTCGACATGTGCATCCGTGGTCAATAACAGGTTTTTGGCCATTTGCAGCCTTTTTCTCGTCAAGAATTCACTAAATGTCAAACGGGTTTGTTCTTTAAACAAAACACTGAAATAACTGGCATTTAAATGGACAGTATCAGCCACTTCCTTTAAGCTGACCTGCCTATTTAAATTTTTATTTATGTATGTAATTGCATCTTTAATTAGAGAATTCGAGAGGTCTTTCCGAGCATCCACATTCAGTAGCTTTTGATCGGCAACTTTTTCTAGATGGTCTGCCCTTTCGATGTTAGCTCCTGTTTCCAATGCCTGCTCAACTGCTTCAATTAGCTTTTGTTTACTTAACGGCTTCAGGAGATAATTAATTACTCCAAGACGAATTGCTTCCTGAGCATATTCAAAATCAGGATGTCCAGAAATAATCATCACAACGGGCTTATATCCTCTATCCTTAATGTTTTTCAACAGTTTCAAACCATCCATCTCAGGCATGCATACATCTGTAATTAGAAGGTGAATTTTATGTTTGCCAAATAGCTCATATGCCTCAGGTCCATCAGTAGCACTTATTATTTCATATTTTCCCGCGGACCATATTTCCAGTGTTTTTTTCAAGCCTTGTCTTGTTGTTTGCTCATCATCGACGATTAAAATAGTCTTGGTAGACATCTGTTATTTACCTCCTCAGCTCTGGAATTTCAAATGTAACCTGTGTTCCCTCGCCTTGTTCACTAACTAGGTATAGATGCTTCAAATTGTATTGATCATAATAAAGTCGAATTCTTTTATTCACATTGGTAAGCGCCATCCCCATTCCTTTAATGGAAGACTCACCATCCATTTCTATCGCGTGATTAATTTGTGAAAGCATTTCCGCCTCCATTCCTGAGCCATTGTCCTTTACGGTTATCGTGATATTTGAGGAGTCGTCCACTTTTTCAACATGGATAAAGACGGCACCTTGCTTTCTCTTTTTCTCAATTCCATGGATTATTGCATTTTCAACTAAAGGCTGAATGATAAGCTTTGGTATTTTTATATCTATGTATTCTGGCCGCACCGATATAGACCATATCAATCGGTCACCCAGCCTCATTTTCATCAGCTGTAAATAGCGTTCAATATGTTCAAGTTCATCGTGAATGGTTACCCATTCGCCACTATTTTTGTTTCCAATTGTATAGCGGAAAAGCTCTGACATTGCAATGACTGTCCCAGCCAAATCCTCTTCTCCCTTTTCTTCTAATGACCAGTAAAGGGCATTTAATGTATTGTAAAGAAAATGGGGATCGATTTGGGATTGAAGCGCTTTCAATTCAGTTCTACTCCGCAACAGTTCCTTTTCATACACCTCTTGTATTAGGTGATTCGTGTTTTCGACCATTTGGTTGTAGGTATTATTAAGTTCAATAATTTCCAACGACGCGGAACTTCCAGGATTTATCTTTAGTTCATCCATCTTAGCTTTCTTCATTGTATTGGTTAGTCGCTTAATTGGCCTCGTGATCATCGTCGCCAAAAAAATAGAAGAGACAAAGAAAATGATATATCCGATTACACCCGATAGTAAAATAACGGGACGTACCGCTGAGACACGTTCTGAAAGGAAACTCGTCGGCTTTAAGATAACCAATGTCCAGCCCGTCAGTTTGGACGATTCCTTTACTATCATGAACTCTTTTTTATTAATGGTAACGGCTTTTTGTCCTTCTAGAAGCATATTCTGAATATCAATTCCATAATTGGCAGTAATTGGAGCTAAGTCTCGATCAAGGAGCATCATATACCCCTTTTCTCCATGTTCCTCTATGTTCTCTTTTACTTGAAAATAGCTGTTAGAGATCCGAACGACCAAATATCCCCCGTTTGAAAACCAACGGTCTATTAAACTCACTCTTCTAATGGCATAAGAATAATTGGTATTGGCCGGGTCTTTTCCTACCCATACTAATCGTCCCTTTTCTTTATCCGCTACCTCGATCCATCTCGGTTGAATGCGGTTAGATAAGTGCTTATTATCAAAAGGATAAATTCTTTTCCCCTTAGATGTAAATAGTTCAAAGTTGGAAATCCCATCCGAGTAAGCGTAGAAATTATTGATGACTTTGATTAACGATTGCTGCTTGGCGAAATCCATGATATCCCCGTCAACGATCCCTAACAGTAGCTGCTGGACGGTACCATTCGTCGCCAATTGGTTCGACAGTGTGTCCACTTGTCTATATAATGTTTCCATTCTTCCATTTGCTTCAACTGCTGTTTGCTGAATTTGTTCCTCTGCATTGTCCTTCATTAAAGTTCCAACCTGGTTGTATACCATAATGGAAACAATCGCAAGAACAATCATCATAACAAACAAAAAAACAGCTAGAATCTGATTACGCAGGGTATTTAAGCTTCTCAATCGTGACCTGATGATTGTAATCACCCATTCTGTAATAACTTCTATCAATATATAAATCCATTATTCCTGAATTATATCAAAATGCCCTTGTAAATTATATGTATAACATCCGAATAATCTAAAAGTTTCGTATCAAGCAATTACTTCGAAAAAGGGTGTCACAAAAAGGTGTCACAAAAAAAGGTGTCAGGCACCGCTAAAAGACAAATGTCCACGAGCGGTGCCTGACACCCTTAGTTTGTTTATAACTTGATGCCCTTAAGAAACACGCTTTAGATGTTTAAATTGTCCTTTTGAAAGGACGGTTTTTTCTAGTCGGTGGGCCATGATTCCGGCAAGGACGGCTAAGATTATGTCTTTTGGCAGTGGAGCAACCATCCATAACCAGGCCATTTTGTAGGTGAATCCTTCTGGTGCAGCTGCCCAAAGCTTATAGGCAAAATACATCCAATTAGTACCGAAGAAGTAGTTTACCGCCATTCCGATTAAGGAGGCGATGATAAAGGCTGCGACAGTTTTCTTCTTCTCAACGATTTTTCCAATGATAAACGCTGTAAAAATATACGATAGAATAAAGCCGAAGGTAGGACTAAAAATTGTGGATGGACCTGCCCCAAATTTAGCAAAAACAGGAACGCCCGCAAAGCCAACTAGCATATAAACCGCCATCGCTATGGATCCTAACCGGCTCCCCAAGATAGCCCCTGCTAAGATTGCAAAGAAGGTTTGGAATGTAATTGGAACTCCTCCCACCACCATAAAAGGCACAAACGAGGTTAGGTTTGCCCCAATCGCCATCAATGCCACAAACATCCCCACTAGTGTTATATCCAACGCTCTTAATTTTTTCTTCATTCTCCCACCCCAATATTAATTGTTATAATATTAAAATATATGGTTACTTACTATATTGTCAACTCAATTTTAATTCAAGTTAACAATCGGAACGAAAAAGGTGTCAGGCACCGAAAAGGACCTGTGTCCTCTCCACGTGGACAAAAGGCAGTTTTGTCCACGTGCGGTGCCTGACACCAACTTTTTAACACCACAATTACTTGGTTGTGATATCGGTCAGGACGGCATAGCCGTTGTTTACTTTTAGTTTGGCTAGTATTTCTCCTTTAGCAGAGGCTTTTTCCCATTCTGCCCCGGTGTTGTCCTCTAGGAAGTATTTATCCAGATTGTACTCAATGAAGGCAATTTCTTGTCCTTGGTTGCCTTTATCAATATAGTTTATTGTTCCTTTTAGGAATATTCCCTTATCAGGTTTTTCAAGGCTGACTTTAATGGGGGTGTGGACTCCGTCCTTTTTCTCCATAAGAACGAATACTTCAAACTGTCCCCCCTGGTCCTGCAATCGTGAGACCACAGCCTTATCCACCAAACTTATCGGGACTTCTTCAGCTTCATATTGAAGGGTCACATAATCACCTCGAAATAGGTCGGATGGGTCCAACGGTTTGGTTTGGAGAATCATATCCACTCCCGTTAACATGGTATAGAGGGGCGTGAAGCACATGCCTAACAAAATCAGCACCGGTACGGAACAGGCCAAAACCAACTGCTTTGCTCGCTTATTCATGCACACTCACCCCTTTTTTCCTTTGTTTTTCAAAATAAAAACCGAAACCTAGGAGCAGGAATCCTCCTATAATAAATACGAACGATTTCGGCAAAAACTCAAAGGATAAATCCAAGTAAAAACGGAAGATCATCACGCATAAAATAATGATACTGAGCAAACTTCCTTTTTTAATTAAGTACAATACATAGAGCACATAGATGACCGAAAAAGGAATATACATCCAATCCATTGGCCAGGTATCTTCAAAAGATAACAATAGCGCTGCGGCACCATGAACGAGGTATCCCAAGACAACGTAAATGTCTCTAATTCTCCCTCTTGAGAGGACTAGAGCCACGCCTATGACCAAATAGATTAATCCATACACGTAAGGAAAATCAGTATAGTCATAGCGGTTGACAAAAAAGCTAATGACCGTCCCGATAAATGCTAGCGATAATAAGCCAGCGACAAATCCAGTTACTTTTGAAAACCCTATTTTTTCATTAAGTAAATAAATGGCGGCAATCCAAAGCAGTGTCCAATACGGGATATTTACCCCTTCGAGATATTGTCCATCCTGCATGTATTTGAGGACAAAAAGGGAAGATGCTAGTAGGATCCATTTATCCCGTAATACCCATGCCAACGGCAAAATGCCAAGCGACCACCATAAAAAAGCATTTTGTGAATTTGTTCCGAGATGAAACATTTGCTCCACAAGAAAAATCCCCGCCCCAAACACAAGAACACCTACATAATAAAGGCTTTTAGATGTCTTTGGATAGTTCCTTTCCATTTTAAATCCTGCCAGATTACTGGCAACGAAAAGCGCGATGATTAACAGGAGCTTCGCTGTTTTTCCAATCTCATCCCAATTACTCGCGATAAAACTGAGTACCCCCGCTCCAATCAAAATAGAACCAACATACAAAAGTGTTTTTGTGAAAGAAAGTCTCTGTACCTCGTAAATCTCATCTATCTCATTGGCCTTTCCTGCAGGAAGAATCTCTGAATCTTCTAAGAACCTAAGCTCCCGCTTCAAAAAATTTAATTCATGCTGTTTTACAATCCGCTTCGCCATCCATCCCACCCCTTTAACATCTATTTATTTGGGACTACACGCTCACAACCTCTTTAGGCTAATTGCACTACAGTTAAGTTTATTCGACAATTAGTGTTAATATCCTTTTAAAAAATGAGTGTACGACCCCCTTTGCCCGATATCACTAAAAAAAGAAAAAGGTGTCAGGCACCGCAAAAGGACAAATGTCCACGAGCGGTGCCTGACACCATTGTTTATTTATCCCGACAGTTTTTGCAAACTTTGATGGTTTGGTTTGTTTCTGTTGTATGCGTATATAGTAGCTTGATTCTTGTCCTTTCACACAGCGGGCAGGTTCCCCGGCCATTTGAAGGCAGGTAGCTGATTGTTTTCCCTCGGTTTCTCTTTGCCATTTCCATCCATCCCTATCTAGATTAAATCTCGTTTCTTTATCTAATGATGGACTGGCACAAATATTGTTAGGCAAATAATTGTTTTTAAAAAAAAGGTTGTTTCATCGCTATTAATTTCTATATAGGGTTAGCAGATTCCATTTTCCGTTGTTAATTGGGCATAATTCAAAACCGAATCAATACCGAGCAGCCTTCGCGCTGTCCTCACAGGACGGACAAATGAAGCATTTGTCCACGGACGGTGCCTGACACCCTAAGGTGTCACACCCATGCATTTTTGCTCACTTATCTACATACATTTCAATAAAGATCGAATACTTTCAATGGCTGCACGACAATAAATCACTTTCCATAAGATAGGAGTAAGAGTCGAGACTAAATTTTTTTAGTTGGAAAGGAAAGATGTGGTGCTTCAAGATGAAAAAAGACGGGGCTTATCACGATTTGTTTCAAAATCTTCAGGAGAATGGGCTGTCGTTCGAACAAGTCTTTGAACGGATTGTAACATTCATGAAGTTAGATCCAAGTGGGAACTATCGACTAATGGTTGGCACAGATTCTCAAGTCCATAGATCCACAACTGTTTTTATCACAGGAATTGTGATTCAAAATAAAGGAAAAGGAGTATGGGCGTGCATAAGGAAGGTCATTATTCCAAGAAAAATGACTCACTTACATGAACGGATTTCCCTTGAATTGTCGTTAACTGAGGAAATTGTTTCGATGTTCAACGAAGAAAGGAAAAATGAGTTAATCAATCTTGTCCTCCCCTATATATATAAAGGAGCAACCTTCACAATGGAGGGACACATTGATATCGGTGCTGGGAAACGAAACAAGACGAGTGAGTTTGTAAAAGAAATGGTAACGAGAATCGAATCGATGGGGGTTGAACCGAAAATCAAACCAAATGCCTTTGTTGCTTCTAGCTATGCAAATCGTTACACCAAATAAGGGTGTCAGGCACCACAAGGGACAATTGTCCCTTAATGATGCCTGACACCCTTTTTTTACATCCTTTTTAAAAGCATTCCAGTTCAACTTTTACAGTGGTACCTTTCCCAGGTTGACTGTCGATTTTCATAGTACCATTATGTTCCTGGATGATTTTGTTGCTGACAGTTAGGCCAAGTCCGATTCCTTTATCCTTGGTTGTATAGAACGGAGTTCCCAAATAGCGCATAAGTTCTCCGTCAATGCCGATTCCTTCATCCGAAAAGCTAATCTGCACTCGTTTGCCTTCTACCCTTTGAACATGAATTTTGACTTTTCCACCAAACGGCATCGATTCAATTGCATTTTTTAAAAAATTAACAAAAACCTGTTTCAACTGATTGGGATTACAAAGCAAATCAATATCATCATTTTGATAATGGTTGGTTATTTGCACATTATGTAATAAAGCTTGTGGATGAAGAATATTAACCGTGCTTTCTATGATTGAATTTAGATTTTCTTGATCAAATTGAATGGCTTGAGGTTTTGCCAACGACATAAATTCATTCACAATCATATCAATACGATCTAATTCGTTCATGATGATTGATAAATAATCACCTTGTTTTTCTTTGTTCGTGGTATCTTTCAACAGCTTTGAAAATCCTTTTAATGAAGTCAATGGGTTTCGTATCTCATGAGCAACTCCAGCAGCTAATTGGCCAATAATCGAAAGCCGGTCTAAATTTCGGAGGGCATCATCATTTTTTACCCGGTCTGTAATATCCCTTCCCACCGTCACATAGGAATCAATTTCTCCTTGTTCATTAAAAATTGGAGAAATAGTGGTCTCCGAGTATATTACTTCCTTATTACCTTTTTGCAACTTTGTTTGTAGCAGTTGAGGTTCCTTTGTTTCTATTAACCTTTGATAAACTCTGTCAAAATGGTCTATTTCCTCAGGCATGATAAGATCGTATACGGTTTTACCTATTAACTGGTCAGGAGTATATCCAATTCCGTTTTCATGAGAAGGAGATGCATAGACAATCTTTTTATCTCTCGAATAGACCTTAATCATATCCGATGTATTTTCAGTTATAAGCTTGTACAGTTCACGTGTCTTTTTTAATTCTCTTTCAATATTTATATGCTCTGTTATATCGCGAAAGATTGCAATAACAGCAATAATTTCCCCACATGAATTTCGAAAGGGAGAATAGGAAACAGCAATATCAAGTATGCTTCCGTCTTTATGGTATCTTTGGGTAACCATATCAGGATATGCTTCACCACTTTTGACTGATTCAATAATATCATGCACAATGTCAGGATTGGAAAATTCTTCAACTCTTTTTCCGATGACATCGTCCTCTGTATAGCCAAATATCTTCGTATACACATGGTTCACTCGAATAAACCGATTTTCCATATCGACCATACAAATGGCGTCTGCGGTACAGTCAAGAAATAAGTCAATTAAATCATCTGGATTATAAACCACAGATTCATACTCTTTCGTAAAAATCGGGAAACTCTTCGACATAGAGATCTCTCCAAACACATCAATTATACTCTTAATCTCCATTTTACAGAGTTTTTCGATAAAGAAAAGAAGTATTTTACAAAATGGTGTCAGGCACCACCGAAAGACACTTAGCCCAAATGTCCGTCCCACGCGGACAATTTAAGCTGCTTTAGTTCATAAAAACAAACGCTCGGAGCTTAAGTCCAAGCGTTTGTTGGGTTGTTTCTTGTTTTATAATGCTGCCTCAATTTCTTTGGCCATTGATTTGACAGATTTTAAGCCTCCACCGCTTAGGTACCATGTGTCTGCATCTAGGTAGATAATCTTATCATTCTTAAAGGCAGCAGTTTTTTTAACTAACTCATTTTCAATAATTTCCTTTGCGCCAATTTCTCCGCCAACTGCTGTCGCACGGTCAATAACAAACAATACGTCAGGGTTTTTCTCCATAATGTACTCAAACGTAATGCTCTGTCCATGAGTTGATACTTCAATTTTTTGATCAGCAGCACCAAACCCAAATACATCATGGATTAAGCCCAAACGGGAACTTGGTCCGTAGGCACTGACTTTCCCTTCATTCGCTAAAAGAATTAGACCTTTCTTATCAAGTGCTGAAGCCTGTTTATTTAACTTTTCAATACTAGCTTTAATGTCTTTTAATTCACTTGCCACCTTATCTTCTTTTCCAAACATTTCACCAATTAAGTTCATGTTTTTCTCGGCCAAAAAAGGTAATCGGTCCGACGAGCGCCGTCGAGATTGAAATGAATATCGCGACAATGACAAGCATTTGTTTCACAATCGAATCGTAGGGAACACCTAGATTAATAGCCATCTCCCGACCGAGCGATAAAACATCGAGATACTTGACATACCTCCAGGCGTAAATCAGTACAAATACAATAGTGACCATTGCCATCCACACTAAGTCTGAGTTGATATTATTGAAACTAGCAAACATCCTATCTTGAACTATCAGAAACTCATTCGGATCAATCAACACTTGTAAAAACGTCGAGATACTGGAGAAAAAGGTCCCGACAATAATTCCAATTAGCAATAAAAAGCAGATAGGCAGGCCACCTTTTTTAAATAAGAATCGATATAAGAAAAGGGCAAACAAAATCATCACGGCTACAGAAAGTAAAAAGTTTATTTGTTTATTGACGACAATCATATGCGAAGAACCAAGAAAGAATATAATCACCGTTTGTAATAATAAATAAAGGGCATCTAACCCCATGATGCTCGGTGTTAAAATGCGGTTATGCGAAATTGTCTGAAAAACTACTGTCGCATAAGCGATGGTAAAGCCCGTCAAAACCATGGCAAGTACCTTCGTAAAGCGCCTTGGCAAAGCATAATCAAAGCTTCCATTTAAATCATGTATGAGATATATTGCACAACAGCCCGCAGCAATCAATATGAGACCGGCCATTTTCATGGAATTACGCATAGGCTTTCCTCCTAAACAGCAGGTATAAGAAAATCCCACTGCCAATCACACCAACCATGAGACTAATCGAAATCTCATAGGGATAAATGAGTACCCGCCCTAAAATATCGCAAACTATCAGGAAAATGGCCCCTAGAAGCGCTGTATGCGGTAACGTTTTTTGTAGATGGTCTCCTTTGAAAATGGAGATGATATTTGGAATGATTAAACCTAGAAATGGGATAATACCGACGGTCAGGGCCACTGATGCCGTAATTAGAGCAACGAGTGTCAACCCGATATTTACCACACTTCGATAGGCAAGACCTAAGTTTTTCGAAAAATCTTCCCCCATCCCAGCCACTGTAAAGCGATTGGCATAAAAATAGGCGATGACTAAAATTGGAATACTTATGTAGAGGAGTTCATAACGACCTTTCATGATCATTGAAAAATCGCCTTGGAGCCAGGCGGACATATTTTGAATCACATCCGCTCGGTAAGCAAAAAAAGTCGTGACGGATGATAAAATATTGCCGAACATGAGTCCCACAAGCGGAATAAAAATAGCATCTTTAAACTTAATTCGATCTAGAATTTGCATAAATAAAAATGTACCGGCAAGCGCAAAGGCAAAGGCTACGACCATTTTTTCAAGCATAGACGCATTTGCAAATAGCAACATCGAAACCAGAATCCCCAGACGAGTAGCGTCCAATGTTCCGGCTGTTGTCGGCGATACAAATTTGTTGCGGCTAAGTTGCTGCATAATCAATCCAGCAATACTCATCCCTGCTCCCGCGAGTAGTATCGCAACAAGTCTCGGCACTCTGCTCACCAAGAAAATTTGCCTCTCCTCTGATTGAAAGTCTAGCAAGTCTACTGGTGAGAGACTGCTAACACCAACAAATAGTGAAGATGCGGATAAGATGAATAAAGCTAATAGTAAATACCGTTTCTTCATAACTGTCCCCATCATTTCTATAATTCTAGCGTTCCAATACTGATAATGAAAATCATTATCAATTATTTATAAATTTGATTTTAACATTCTGAATTTTGAAGTCAACGTCTAATTGAGAACTTTTTTCAGTAAGATTACCAAAATAAAACATTTACTGAAGAGCTGCATTTCCTAAACAAGACTACATAAAGCCACGTGATGATTAATAAAATAATATTTTCCACACTCATAATGGACTTCCTAACCCTCATAAATTGGGCATTAGGAGGTGAATGTATTGAAAAAATGGATATTGGCTATAATCCTACCCATTTTGATTTTATTGTCTGGTTGCTCCAGTGATCCTGTGCAAGATGATTTACTTAATTATGTAAATAAAGAAATGAAGGAAGCGGGGAAATTAGAGAGGGCTGCCGTTTCAGCCTATGAAGGGGTTTCGGGTACAAACTATCAGGATGATCAAACAATGTACGATGTCTTAAATAATGATGTTATTCCAAATTACAACGAATTTATTAAAGAGCTAGATTCTGTAAAGATTGAAACAGATGAGGTAAGAGAAATCCACGAAATATATATTGAAGGGGCGGATATACAGTTTAAAGCCTTTGCAATAATTAAACAGGCGTTAGAAGAACAGGACGCCAATTTGATCCAAAAGGCCAATGAGATGTTGGCTGACGCGCGTAAACATATTCGTGATTATCAAACTAAATTGGATAAATTAGCAAAGGAACACGATGTGGATATTGAAAAATAACAGTGTCTCCAGACATAAGCTGTAACAAAAATCGAGTCAGTCCTCCAGCTTTAAACATTAGAGGACTGACATTCTTTAGTATCCCCCATCAAGCGGAGGGCGTTTGCTCTCTATACTCTAGTTTTTCGCATTGGCGGGAATTCGAAATAGGTCAACGTGCGCCACACCCATTCCAATGGGCCGAAGCTGAAGTGGCGCAGCCAAATCGCACTGAACGTAAGTTGAATGACATAAATAGCTAAACAAAAATAAAGTGATTGTAAATAAGTGATATGATCAAATAAATCCAGCAACTTCCCCGCAACTAGGATAAAGGTCGTTTGTGAAACATAATTTGTCAACGCCATCCGTCCATAGCTCTTTAAAGGTGACAGAACCTGCCGAACAACGGGGAAATTCAGAAGCAAAATCAGTACCCCGACATAAAGGGCAGAGACCATCGGACCGAGCGAGATTCCAATCCTTAAGAATCGTTGCGTATCTTTGAAATCCCCATCCGATCCAAACATAAACGGGGCATGCTGATATTGATAAATAAGACCTGCCACACTTAATACAAACATTATGCCAGTAAAAATAACAGTTTGCTTTAAATGTTGTGATATTCGCTCAAACATCCGATATTGCCCGGCGGCGATTCCTAACAACATCAATGGAACCACCATAAACATTTTCTGAGCATACAAACTTAGGACCAGCAACATGACCATTCCAAAAACAAGATTTACAACCTTGTTCGCTTTATAAAAGGGTAAAATAATCAGACCGCAAATAGCGTAAACCGTTAATGCTTCCCCTGGTTGAAAATGCACATGCACTAACCCAAAGAAAAACAACACGAGGATTCGCCGCAAAAACAAAACATAGCCATTTTTCCCCTTCGCATTTGCCCTGGAGATAAATATATAAAACCCCACACCAAACAAAAAGGTAAAGATCGTATAAAAGCGACCTTCCACCAATAAGTATAAAAACCTCAAGTAGGATGCATCAGTTGTATGGGGATTGGGTAATCTTACTGACAATAATGGAATGATGTTAACCAGGATAATCCCCATTAGTGCAAATCCCCGTAAATAATCAAGAACATCGATCCGTGTGGATATCTCCTTCGCATTCATCCTAATCAACTCCACTATCATTATAACCGTTAACAAGATATTCAACTATTTTGCTAATCTAAAAAGGCTGACAGCATGCTTAAACTGTACCCGTTAGAG
>NZ_JAGGQR010000054.1:0-20829 GCF_018613205.1 Bacillus sp. ISL-46 | reverse complement strand
GAAGAAAAGGAATTGACTTACGAACAAAAATTGGAAAGAGAAAATGAGCTCCTTCGTTTAGAGGTAGAATACTTAAAAAAGTTACGAGCTTTTCAGATGGATCCGGAAGGCTATCTCGAAAAGCACAAGCAGCGTTATCATTCGAACTCAAAGAAACCTTCAAATTAAAAGATGTTTTATTAAGAGTCGGTATTCCTGAATCTTCTTACCATTATCATATAAAAAACATGAAAAAGGAAAATCCAGATCAGAAGCTTGAAGAATCTATTCAATCCATATTCGAAGAACATAACGGAAATTATGGTTATCGTCGTATTCAATTAGAATTGGAAAACCGTGGGGTTGAAGTGAATCATAAGAAGGTTCAACGCATCATGAATAAACTCGGACTCAAAGGTGATAAATTCAGATTAAAATCACGCAAATACAGTTCTTACAAGGGTACCACTGGAGCTGTTGCTAGGAACCGTATCAATCGTCGATTTCATACAAATGTGTGTCATCAAAAATTAACCACAGATATTACAGAATTCAAGTGTTCAGACAGTGTAAAACTGTACCTAAGTCCAATTATGGATATGTTCAATGGTGAAATTCTATCATATGGGATAAGTATGCGCCCAACCTTAGAATAGCCCTCAAGCCTCTTAGGAAGCACTTGAAATTGTAAAAAATTCTAAGTATAGAACCACTGTACATTCTGATCAAGGCTGGCATTATCAACATCATAAATGGGTAGAAACACTCAAGGAATACAAGGTGTTCCAGAGTATGTCGCGGAAAGGAAACTGTTTAGATAATTCACCTATGGAGAACTTTTTTGGGTTACTAAAACAAGAAATGTATTACGGAGAAGCACTGTGCCCATTTGAGGAATTAAAAGAGAGAATCGAAGAATATATCAATTATTATAATAACAAGCGTATAAAGCAAAAATTGGCAGGCATGAGTCCGGTACAATACCGTGTCCATACCTGCCAATTAGCTGCATAAAATAAAACTCTAACTTTCGGGGGTCACCTCATAATAGGGAGTTGCCTTTTAAAAATGCTTTTGATATTTAATGAAATCTTAGTATACATTATGGCTCCCTTTTTTACAGCCAAAGTGATATTGCTATCTTTTAAAATTAGAGCTTTTTCTTTCAATTAATGTGGGGGCTAATTGTATATTAATCTTTTCTGATGAGACTTCGTTTTCAATTCGATTGAGAAGAATCTCTATGGTTGTTTTGACCATTTCTTCGATGGGTTGATGGATACTGGAAATCCCCATGATTTTAGCAAGATACGTATCATCGAAGCCAATCAAACTGATATCTTCAGGGATACGGATTCCCCTTTTTTGAGCACCTTTCAAGAATTCAAGCGCCATGATATCGTTTGCAGCGAAGACACATGTGAAATCGAGGCGGTCAGCCTGATTAAAATATGCTTCTATGTCTTGTTGTATCAAAAAATTATTTGTCGAGGTCTGTTTAACATTGATTAAACTGTTTAACTCAAAACCGTTTTCATACAAGACACTGTTATAGCCCAAATACTTCTCATCAGGAACCGTCCCGATAAACCCAAATTTTTTATGACCTGCATAGATAAAATTCTCGCCAGCAATCTTTCCAGCTTGCATGTGATCAAGACCGATACTATCTAGAGATTCTCGATTTTTCGTTATGATTACAGTTGGGATAGCAAGTTTGTTCAATCGTTGGATATTGTACTCACCATTTGGGACAAGGATAATTCCGTCTACTTGTCGGGCGATGAAATTTTGGATGCTTTCCCATTCGGTAATCGGATTGTGTTTTGAGTTGTGCAATAAAATATTGTATCCACGTTTACGCGCTTCAAGTTCTAGTGTATCAATCAATTCAACAAAATATGGGTTAAAGGTCTCGGTCACACAGACACCGATAATGTTTGAGTGGCTTCTTTTTAATGTTTGGGCAGCATTATTTGGGATAAACCCTACTTCTTCAATGACTTTGAGTACCCGTTTTGCAGCCTCTTCATTGACGCTTTTATTACCATTGATCACTCGTGATACAGTGGCTTGTGAAACATTTGCAAGTTTCGCAATTTCTTTCATCGTAAGTTTACTCATACATGGCTCCTTTCAAGCGCTGAGAAAACGTATTCTTTATATATGAATATTTCTAATTAAAGGAATTACTTTTTTTAGTATACTATATATTTCGGATTAATGAAAGCGCTTGTAAAAACTGTTGACACACATTTTTTGATGTTGTAACATGAAATCAGAAAGCGTGAATACGTTTTCACTGAATATTCTAATCTAGGGGGTTAAAAAGCAGTATGAAAAAGTTAATTTTGTTAGTTTCAGCATTAGTCTTAGCCATCTCATTAGTAGGATGTAATTCAAAACAGGCTAGCGACAAAGAAAAAATCACTGTTTGGACACAAGCCGCAGCTGATCATCCAGAAGGAAAGATGTTTGCTGACCGAGTAAAGAGCTACAATGAGGCTCATCCAGACGGACCAAAAGTCGAAATACAAAACATCACACGTGCAGGAGCTGGTTCAGGCTACATAGATAAGCTGAATGCAGCAATTACAGCAAATGAAATGCCTGATATTTTTACATTAGACGGACCTGATATTGGGGCTTACGTTGATTCAGGATTACTTGGTGAACTAGATGAATACATGAGCGAAGGATTCAAAGATGGATTCACGCAAGCGATCATCGACCAAGGAACAGTGGACGGGAAATTCTACGGAATGGGTTATTCAGACTCAGGCGTAGCCATCATGTATAACGAAGACATGATCAATGCATTACCTGAAGATGTAAAAGCATTAGTTCCTTCACTTGATCAAGACTGGACATGGGATCAATTTATTGAGTTATCAAGAAAAGTGGACGAGTTTGCAAAAACGTCGGATGATCCAGCGTTTGCAAATTATGAAGTGCCTGTAAGTTTATTACTAACAGACATTACTGCAGGTGCCTATGAATTAGGAACATACTACTTCACACCACTTCTTTGGGGAAATGATGCAAACATCGTCGCTGAAGATGGTGTAACAGTTGATGGCGTATTAAACAGTGACAAAAGTGTAGAAGCATTAACAAAGTATGCGCAATTATTTGCCAAACCAGCACTTGCTAGTGCGACAGAATCCGAAAAAACATTCCATACAGGAAAATCAGCACTATCTGTTAGCGGATTCTGGTATGTAAATGAACTTATCAATAATTATCCTGATTTAAAATTCAAAACCGTTCGTTATCCAAAAATGAGTGAAGACTTCGACGGGTTATACACACCATCAGGTTCTTGGGCATTTGTTCGTAACGGACAAGAAGAAGACGAAGAACGCATCAAGCAAATCGTTGAAGTCATGGAATGGTTAAATAACGACGAAGCAACAAAAGAATATTTCGCTAAAAACGGTTCCATTCCAACAAGAATCAATTCCGTTGACGCGATTGATACAAATACAGACAACCCATATCACAACGATGCATGGACAGTATTAAAGTATCAAGTGGAAAACACAAACAAATCTCGTCCTGTATCACCTGGATATCCTTATCTTTCTGAAACCTTTGCAAAAGACGTCATTCTAAAAATCGCTCAAAACAAAGCGACAGATGAAGCAACGATCAAGCAATATTTAGACGATGCAGCGAAGAAAATTGAATTAGAATTTGCAAAGTACAAAAAATAATCGTTTGTAAAAGTAAGAGGTGAGGCGATGACCTCACCTCTTACTCTTTTTTAAAAAGGGGTGTGAACCATGAAGAAATTTATCAAACGTTTTGTAAAAGTGAGAAATACTACCGAACACTTCAGACAAAGCGAACATTATAAAAAAAGAGATATCGTGTCCGCTTACGGATTTTTAACACCTGCTTTAATTCTTGCGATTCTCTTCATTGTCTTACCAATTATTCTAGCGTTTACGTACGGGTTTACGGATTACTATTTATTAAAACCAAACGACAAAGAATTTATTGGGCTTGAAAACTTTAAGCGAATGATGACAGATGAAGTGTTGATCCAAAGTTTCATGAACACGATTAAGTTTGTGGTGTTTGTTGTTCCTCTGCAACTATCGATAGCACTTGGACTTGCGCTCATTGTCAACAAAAAAATCAGAGGCGTAGGGTTCTTCCGTACCGCCTATTTTTCACCAGCTGTTTTATCTCTTGTTGTCATCTCAATCCTATGGACGGTCATGTTAAACCCAACATCTGGATTAATTAATGAACTCCTTGCAAATGTTGGGATTTCAAAGCAGCCTTTCCTCTCAAGTGCGTCTCAAGCAATGTATACGATCATTGCGATCTCTGCATGGTCAGGGTGTGGGTATCAAATGATGATCTTTTTAGCAGGACTTAAAAATATTGATGGAAGCCTTTATGAAGCAGCGGACATTGACGGAGCCAATGCATTCCAAAAGTTTTTATTTATTACCATTCCGTCATTAAAACCCATTCTGATGTTTTTAGTGATCACCACCACGATTCAGGCGTTTAAACTCATTGTTCAACCGATGGTTATGACAGGTGGAGGTCCGGATTACTCAACGATTACCATTTTGCAATACATTTATGAGTATGGATTCCGTCACCGAAACATTGGATATGCAAGTGCCATTACATTAGTATTCACGATTTTCTTAGTCGTTATCTCAATCATTATTAAAAAGCTATTTAGAGAGGAGAAAGCAGCATGAAAATTGTAAAGAAAACCTTGTTTTATATCTTGGCGTCTCTTGTGGCATTACAATTTTTACTTCCTCTTATTTGGATGATTCTTTCTTCATTTAAAATCGATGAAGTGATTTACAAAGATATTGATACAATCTTTGCCTTTGTTCCAAGATTTTCTGATCTTTCGTTTGATTCCTATGTGGAGTTATTAGGTTTTTATAACATCTTTAAAAACGTTGGAAATAGTTTGATTTATGCATCCGTTACAGTGGTTGTAGGATTAACCATCAATTCATTGGCAGGATATGCTCTAGCAAGATTTAAATTTCCATTTAAAGATTGGATTTTAATTTTTATTATCGCTCTTATGATTGTGCCAATTGAAGCGACCATTCTTCCATTGTTTTTAGTGGTAAATGAAATGGGATTAATCAACACGATTCCAGGTTATTTGCTGCCATTTATCATCAATGTGATGAACATTTTCTTATTCAGACAACATTTCTTATCCTTCCCTGGTGAATTGATTGAATCAGGAAAAATCGATGGACTAAGTGAAGTCGGATGTTTCTTCCGAATCGTCATGCCGTCAAGCTTAAATATGTATATTACAGTTGGAATTTTAACGTTCTTAGCATCATGGAACGATTTTCTATGGCCGGTTATGGCGTTATCAAACGCAGATTTGATGCCTATTCAAGTTGCCCTTAATGCGGTTTTTGCAGACAAGTATAACATTTTCACAAGTCACATGATGGCTGCACTAACAATCGTAATGATTCCAATCGTTATTCTTTATATCATTTTCCAAAAATACATTGTGGAAGGTTCCATGCAAAGTGGAATTAAATAAAAGAGGTGCCCTATGAATCGACTACAAAAAGCAAACGACTATATCAAAGAAAACAAACATAAAACAAATAACCGACCCCTTTTTCACTTTTCATCAGAAATCGGATGGATCAATGACCCAAATGGTTTTTCATTCTACAAAGGGAAATACCAGCTCTTTTATCAGTATTACCCGTATGACATTGTATGGAATGACATGCATTGGGGTCATGCAACCACAAATGATTTTGTCAATTGGGAGTACCTTCCCGTAGCGATGGCCAATGACAAAGCGTATGATGCAAACGGATGTTTTTCTGGAAGTGCGATTGAAAAGGATGGGAAGCTCTATCTCATTTATACAGGTCATATTGATCCTAACTTAGGGTTTGATAAAGATGAATCACAAATTGCTGAACGTCAGTGTGTTGCTGTGTCAGAGGATGGTATCCATTTCGAGAAATCCAAATTAAATCCCGTGATTGGCGAAAAAGAATTGCCAGAAGGGTATCTCATTTGTGATTTCAGAGACCCTAAAGTGTTAGAGCGTGACGGGGTATACTACTGTGTATTAGCGGTAAGAAATTCGAAACGTCGTGGTGAAATCATCATGTTCCAATCAAAAGATTTACTTCAGTGGAGCTTTCATTCTTCTATTTTTCAAATGCCATTTGAAGAAAATACGTTACTAGAATGTCCAGATCTCTTCCACTTAGACGGAAAAGATATGCTAATTTTCTCAGAAATGCCTTGCGACCTTGAATTTGACGGAGAAGTAGAGAAAAAGACGTCTTATGTGATTGGACACATGGATTTTGAAAACGGAGCATTCACTCCTGAGGCAAAGGGCTTGCTAGATTATGCAACGTTTTACGCACCACAAACAACGGACGGTCAAAACGGAGAGAGACTTTTAATTGGATGGATGCATCGTTGGACAAAAGCAACACCACCAAAAGAGTACGGCTATAACGGCATGATGAGTTTACCAAGAAAGTTACACATCAAAAACAACACATTGATTCAACGAGCTTATATTAGCCATGACGATTATTTCACACCTGTTGCTGTTCATGAACATGTTTCATTAAATGAGGACTTGCACATTGAAAGCGGAAGAACAGGATATTTATCCCTATCACTATTATCTAAGAGTGAATCGTTTGTTGTTGAATTAAACAAGGAAGAAACAACAGCAACACGCGTGATTGTGGATCCATCATCCAATTCTGTTGTGATTACTTCTGATTATGGAGATAGTGAACCAATTACCATACGAGACTGTTTTAACAATGAAGAAAACACACTAGAATTATATGTGGATCTTCATTCAGTTGAAATCTTTGTGAATAAGGGCGAAAAAGTCGCAACATTTACGGCATATGAAAAAGAAAAAGGAACAAGCATTGTCCTTTCAGGAAAAGGGGCCCAATTAAAAGAAGTTCGTTATGAGGTGTTTAGTTCTTAATAAACGAAATAAAACAGCTCTGTTTAACTGAACTATAACCCGAATAATGGACACTAATTAAAAAGTACCTTTATTCGGGTTTTCCTATGTCCTCAAAAAGAAAACCCGTTTATAATAAAAGAATTATTGTGGACGGGATTTACATGAGTAAGAATTTATTTACGGAATATCAAATTAAAGAATTGGAAAAGAACCCGAACGTTATACGTGTATCATAACGGGCTATTTCCTATAATTCTAGTTTCAAAGTAAAGGCTGTAATGGTGTATAAAAGTGGAAAAATTCCTTCTCAAATTTTTATTAAAAATGGATTTAACCTTGAAGTAATAGGTAAACATCAACCCAAAAGATGTCTTCAAAGATGGCGTGATACCTATGAGAAGTTTGGTGAACTTGGTCTTCAATCAGAGCGCAGAGGAAAGGCAAGTAGTGGTCGACCGTCTTCGAAGGAACTATCGAAAAACTCAAAAAGGCTGAAGCTAGAATCAAATTTTTAGAAGTTGAAAATGACTTCTTAAAAAAGCTAGAGGAACTAGAGAGGCAGGCGTTGAAGAAGAAACGGTTTTAACTCCTTCAGAGAAATTTCAACTTATTGAACATACGATTCGTCAACACCATTTAAAGAACTTAGTCAGTTATTTATGTGAATTAGCTGAAGTGAGTAGAAGTGGATACTATGCTTGGTTAAAGGCTGCCATTGTTCGCCAACGTAAAGATGTTGAGGATGAACTAGATATTGAACTAATACAGTTTATCTTTCAACAGAAAAAGGAAAAGGTTGGGGCTTTACAAATCAAAATGATCTTAGAAAATGATTATTTTGTAGAAATGAATCATAAGGAAATTCGAAGGTTAATGCGCAAATATCAACTGATTGCTAAAGTTAGAAAGGCAAAACACGACGGAGAAACTCTCTAGTCTCTCGATTGGAGTCGTAGGTGTTTCCGGAACGGGGATTCCTGTTGTGAAACAATTACACCGATTGAGTGTGGGTGAATTAGTTCTTGTAGACGGAGATGGAGTTGAGGAAAAAATGTAGGTCGTATTTACAATTCTACTCTTAGTGATGCGGCAGAGGGTCGGCTAAAGTTCAAAACAGCATATCTGATAGGGAAAATGGTTGAGGAGGAATATTTTCAACCATTTTTTTAATATTTAATTTATTTATAAAAAAACCGTTGAAACGTTTCCAAAATAGTGATAGTATAAGTTTATGAAATCGCTTTAATATTGGAGGTAGTAGTAGTGGTGCCAAGTTTAAAAGATGTTGCAGACCTGGCAGGAGTTGGAGTTGGCACCGTTTCACGAGTCATTAACAATCATCCGAATGTAAGGACCGAAACACGGGAGAAAGTGAATGCTGCGATCAAAAAATTAAATTACATACCTAATGAAGTAGCAAGAAACTTTAAAATGCAAAAATCAAAAATGGTTGCGTTATTACTCCCTAGTGTATGGCATCCGTTTTTCTCGGAGCTGGCCTATTATATCGAAGATGAGCTTGACCGGGAAGGTTTTAAATTGATGCTCTGCAATAGTGGAGGCAGACCTGACAAAGAGCTTTATTATTTCGATATGCTTAATCAGAATAAAGTAGCAGGCATTATCGAGATTACTTACAATGACATCGAGGATAGTGTGAACACCGATATTCCTATTATTAGCATTGATCGTCATTTTGGAAAAAAAATCACATGTGTAACTTCAGATAACTATTCTGGCGGCCGCATTGCCTTAAAAGAACTTGTAAAGGCGGGAGCAAAAAAAGCGGCGTATCTTGGAATCACTAGTTCTGCCTACAGTGAGGTCGAACTTCGGAAAAAAGGATTTATCGATGAAGCAAAGGCTCAAGGGATTGAATATATCATTTATGAGGAGAATGATACTGTTTATAATGATGAGGAATATTTCGGAAATTTCTTTAAAATAAAAGAACATCGTAATGTTTCCGGCATATTTGCTAATACGGATTTACTAGCCGCCAAATATATTGATAAAGCTAAACAATATGGAATACGGCCACCAGAGGATGTAAAAGTAATTGGTTATGATGGAATTCAAGATAATATGCTGTTTCACCCGATTCTATCAACGATTCGACAGCCTGTCGAAGAAATGGCCAGAACGTCTGTGAAACTTCTCTTAAGAAAGATTGAAGGTGAACCGCTGGAGCAAGTGATTTATCGAATCCCGGTCATGTTCAGAGAAGGAGAAACGACTTGACAGTCATCATTTTTTTAACTCTCCGTTGGAAACGTTTCAATTTGGCATTGGGACAAGGTGTTTATCGTACCCGCTTTATGTAAAGTGGGAGAACAACAAAGCGTTAATATTTTTTTTAATCAAATTGGAAACGTTTCAATGTAATGCAAGAGTAAGGGATTTATCGAATCTTAGTATTACATAAACTAAATGATACTAGATTTCGGAAATTTCTTTAAAATAAAAGAACATCGTATTGTTTCCGGCATATTTACTAATACGGATCTACTAGCCGCCAAATATATTGATAAAGCTAAACAATATGGAATACGGACACCAGAGGATGTAAAAGTAATTGGTTATGATGGAATTCAAGATAATAAGCTGTTTCACCCGATTCTATCAACGATTCGACAGCCTGTCGAAGAAATGGCCAGAACGTCTGTGAAACTCCTCTTAAGAAAGATTGAAGGTGAACCGCTGGAGCAAGAGATTTATCGAATCCCGGTCATGTACAGTGAAGGAGAAACGACTTGACAGTCATCATTTTTTTAACTCTCCATTGGAAACGTTTCAATTTGGCATTGGGACAAGGTGTTTACTGTACCTGCTTTATGTAAAGTGAGAGAACAACAAAGCGTTAATATTTTTTTTAATCAAATTGGAAACGTTTCAATGTAATGAAAGAGTAAGGGATTTATCGAATCTTAGTATTATGATACTAGAAAGAGAGGTAAGGGCTTAGAAGTGGCAAGGAAGGAAAATTATGTAATCGATGCACCTATTGAAAGTTAAAAAGGATTAAAGTTAAAAAAAATCTTAAGTAATTATCAGCTCTACTTATTTCTTTTAGCCGCATTAATTTATTTTATTGTATTCCATTATGTCCCAATGTATGGAGTATTAATAGCATTTAAGGATTTTGTCGCAACAAAAGGGATTATGGGAAGTCCGTGGGTTGGATTAAAACACTTTGAGCGGTTTTTTGAATCCAATTTTGGACCCTTATCAAAAACACGCTTGGTCTCAGCGTTACTCAATTAATCATTGGTTTCCCGCTTCCGATTTTTCTTGCTCTATAATTTACGCACATCTTTAAGGAAAATGACTCATAATAGAACGTCTTAAGGGAGGTGAAGCAGCAACAGATTTGTAAACGCTTAAAATGCAATCTTCAATATTTGTCATGCTATGAAAATCGTTTTTATTAATTAAATGAATTCCTGGGGGGCTCACAATGAAAAAGAATGTAAAAACTTTATTTGTGCTAGTTTTAATCCTTGTAATGGCTTTAATGACTGCCTGTAGTAGTGCTAGTGAATCATCAAGTGAATCTAAGAATGATAACAAAGAGCAAAAAGGTGACAAAAAGTTAACTATCGGATTAACTGTAGGTACTTTGGCCAATCCTTTCTTTGTTGCCATGTCAAAAGGAGTTGAAGAAGCAGGGAAAGAATTAGGTGCAGATGTTTTTGTTGAAAGTGCTGAATATGATCTCGCAAAACAAACTTCTCAAATTGAAAACTTCATTACAAAAAAAGTAGATGTTATTTTATTAAATGCTGTTGATACAAAAGGAATTGCAGCAGCTGTTCAACAGGCAAAAGACGCTGGTATTCCTGTAATCGCTGTAGATACGAATGCTGAAGGTGGTGTCGATGCTACTGTTACATCGGATAACTATCAAGCTGGTAAACTAGCTGGAGAATATGTCATTGATCAATTAGGTGGAAAAGGAAACATTGCTATCATCGATGGACCTCCTGTTTCAGCCGTAACAGACCGTATTAAAGGGTTTGAGGAAGCTATTAAAGATTCTAAAATTAAAATAGTAGCGAAGCAAAACGGTGAAGGAAATCGTGAAAAGGCATTAACCGTTATGGAAAGTATTTTACAAGCTAATCCATCAGGCTCTATTGACGCCGTATTTGCCATCAATGACCCTGAAGCAATCGGTGTTGAAATTGCTCAAGAGCAAGCTGATCGTAAAGATGAATTTTTTATTGTAGGTGTAGATGGTGCTCCTGAAGTGACAGAAGCGATGGCCAAAAAGGGAAGTACTATTAAGGCAACTTCCGCGCAATCACCAAGTGAAATGGTGAAAAAGGCAGTTGAAATTGGAATGAAAGTGAAAAATGGCGAAGACGTAGAAGACCTTATTAAAGTTCCGGTTAAACTTGTTACTCAAGATAAATTAGATTCTTACCAAGGGTGGTAAGCCTCCTCCAATCAAAAGGGCTGATAAGGAAGAACCCTTGTTCAGCCCTTTTCAAATTAAAAAAAGGGGTGAGATAAAAGTATGGCAGTTACAGAGCGGGTAGTGAAGGTTCAACATGGTCATAAAAATCCAGTGTTAAATATGGAAGGAATTGGTAAAACGTTCTCAGGTGTAACCGTATTAAACAATGTGAAAATTGAACTTTATCCAGGTGAAGTACATGCCTTAATGGGTGAGAATGGAGCCGGAAAGTCAACTTTTATGAAAATTTTAGCAGGGATCTATACACCTGATAATAATGGTGGAAAGATCTATTTTAAAGGTCAGCCGACTTTGTGGAAGGATCCTGTTGATGCAAGGAACAAAGGAATAAATGTTATTCATCAGGAGTTAAGCCTTTCTCCCAATTTGACGATTAGTGAAAATATCTTAATGGGTTCAACCTTTCCGAGAAATCGGTTAGGGATGGTTAAGTGGGGCGAGGTGCATAAAAGTGCACAAAAGGTATTAGATTCAATGGGTTCTAATCTTGACCCACGCCAATTGGTTTCAACCCTAAGCGTTGCTCAACAACAAATGGTGGAGATCGCCCGAGCATTATCCTTTAAGGCAGAGGTTCTTATCATGGATGAACCGACAGCCTCTTTAACAGATAAAGAAATTATGAAACTATTTGATATTATTGAGGATTTAAAAAAACAGGGTGTTGCCATCGTTTATATTTCTCATAGAATGGAAGAAATCTTTACGATTGCTAATAGATTTACTGTCTTACGTGACGGTGAGTGGATTGCAAGTGGTCCCATTGAAGAGACAAACCCCGATCACCTTGTGAAGCTTATGGTAGGTCGTGATTTAAAAGATTTGTTTAATCGAGATAAGTCTTCTGATCCTAAAAAACTTTCAAAAAGCAGTTCCCCTGTTCTGGAACTGAAAAATGTTTCTGATAACACCATTGTTAAAAACGTTTCGTTTAAAATCTACCCAGGTGAAATTATTGGTTTAGCAGGGCTTGTAGGTGCGGGTAGAACAGAGTTAGTTAGGGCCCTATTTGGTGCATCTGAGTTGGTAAGTGGGGAAATATTTGTAGATGGAAAGTCCGTTAAAATACAATCCCCCATAGATGCAATGGCTAATGGGATTGCTCATGTACCTGAAAGCAGGAAAGAGCAAGGATTATTTTTATCTATGTCTGTAAAAGAGAATATTTTAATGGCAGAGTTGAAAAAGCATACGAAGGCAGGAATTGTTAGTTGGAAAGAAGTGAATGCTACCGCTGATCGTTATATAAAAGAACTAAACATAAAAATTGCCTCACCGGAACAGCAGGTATCGAACTTAAGTGGTGGTAATCAACAAAAAGTTGTGATCGCTAGATGGCTGTCCATCGCACCTAAAGTATTACTGCTTGATGAACCCACGAGAGGTGTGGATATTGGGGCAAAGACTGAAATACATAAAATTGTTTCGAAGCTTGCCGAAAATGGCTTGGCAGTTTTAATGATTTCATCTGAGCTTCCGGAAGTATTAGGTGTTAGTGATCGAATCCTCGTCATGTGCGAAGGTAGGTTAACAGGAGAACTTTCGAGAGAAGAAGCCACACAGGAAAAAATTATGTACTTAGCTACTAGGGGGGAGTAAAGAAAATGAGGGGAAATACTCAAACAATATCACAAAGAGAAAGCCTTCATGTTGGGAAGGTCCTTCACGGATTATGGAATCGATTAGGTATGATCATGATTTTAATCTTATTATGTGTTGTCCTTTCTTTTACCGCGCCTAATTTCTTAGAAACGGCCAATATGTTAAATGTATTAAAGCAGGTATCCATCATTGCTGTGCTAGCTGCCGGAATGACGATTGTTATATTAACTGGTGGAATTGATTTGTCCGTCGGATCAACAGTTGCCTTATCTGGTGTTGTTTCAGTTATGGTTTCTTCTGCAGGCGTTAACCCCTTTATTGCCATGATATCAGGTGTGGCTGTAGGGTATGCAGTAGGACTAATAAATGGATTTTTCACTGCTAAAACAAAATTACCAGCATTTATTGTTACATTAGGTAGTTTCACCTATGTTCGAGGTCTTGCTTATGTCATTAGTGGTGGTTATCCGATTGTTTTACAAAATGAAACGTTCAAATTCATTGGTGGCGGAGCTATTTTCGGAATACCAACCCCTATCTATATCATGATTTTTGTTTATATCGTTATGTTTTATGTTTTAAAGTATACCATGTTTGGCCGCCATATTTATGCCATTGGTGGAAATGAAGAAGCAGCACGATTAACAGGGATTAAGGTTGAGAAGTCATTAATTAATGTGTATTCCATCAGTGGATTATTAGCAGGTTTAGGTGGGGTCGTTTTAGCTGGCAGGTTGTATTCTGGTCAACCAACTGCAGGACAAATGTATGAGTTAGATGCAATTGCCGCGGTTATTTTGGGTGGAACTAGTCTAACAGGTGGTAAAGGAAAGATACAAGCAACGATCATTGGGGTATTAATTATGGGCGTTATTAGTAATGGCTTAACTCTAATGGACGTTAACTATTATTGGCAGCTTGTTGTCAAAGGTGGAGTAATTGTTGCCGCGGTTTTATTAGATCGCTTACGTGGAAATAGTGCAGCTTAATTCTCATCAAGGAACATCACATATGAATTTCAAATCTATTAAATGGGGTGTGATTTAAACTGAAGAAAAAGTTTAGTATTCTATTAATCTGTTTCACGGTCTTATGTTTGCCATTAACAACTAACGCATTTGCAGAGGATCCAGGTTATTATAATGAGCCGTATCGTAACCAATTTCATTTTTCTCCCGAAGCGAACTGGATGAACGATCCAAATGGAATGGTTTATTATGACGGGGAATATCACCTTTTTTATCAGTACTATCCTTATGGAACCACATGGGGACCGATGCATTGGGGACATGCTGTCAGTACGGATTTAGTACACTGGGAACATCTTCCTATTGCCTTATCTCCTGATGAAAATGGGGATATCTTCTCGGGAAGTGCGGTTATTGATTGGAACAATACGGCGGGATTTGGTAAAGAAGCAATGGTTGCAATCTTTACTCATTCTGGGGAAAAGGGACAAGTTCAAAGTATTGCGTACAGCAATGATAAAGGAAGGACATGGAAAAAGTATGAGGGTAATCCTGTTATGCCAGATGCCCCGATTCCTGACTGGCGCGACCCAAAAGTTTTTTGGCACGATGAGACAAATCAATGGGTGATGTCTCTAGCTGCGAAAGATAGAGTGATGTTCTATACTTCTCCAGATTTGAAAAATTGGAAATATGCAAGCGAGTTTGGTCCTGACGGCGGTATTCAAGCAAACGGACAGTCCGGTGCTTATTCGTATACCTTGTCACCTCAAAAGGGTGGATCTTTTAAGTTAGAAGGGGACATTACTCTTGTTGAAAAAAATGGTCGAGAAGGAGCAGGAGGGGTTGTTTTTCGCTCAAATAAAGACGCAACCAGCGCATATATGGCAAAAGTGGATGCTGAAAAAGATCTCGTAACACTAAGTAAAATCGATCAGGGAAAGGTAACTGATATTGCTTCAAAGTCAATGACTCTTGAAACTTCCCAAACTTATCATGTAAAGGTGGAGGCAGAGGCAAGCCATTTAAAAGTCTCCCTCAATGGTAAACAAGCTGTTGAAGGAACAGACTCATCCTTTGAAAATGGGCAGTTTGGATTAACGGCATGGAATTCTACCGCTGCGTTTCGTAATGTGGAATTTATGAACAAAACCAACTTTGTGACGAACTTGTCTGGATGGAAAACAGTAAATGGTACATGGAATGATACAAATGATGGCAAAAGTGGAAGCGCTGACAGTGATGGATTTATTATGAGTGAAGATCAGGGAGATCAATTTAGTTACGAGACAGAAATCACCATTGTAGGTGATAAGGGTGGTTCAGGTGCTCTTGTATTCCGCGCTGATGCAGATGCTAAGAATGGATATGTTGCTAGCATGGATGCCTTAACTGATACAATCAAGCTAATGAAGCTTGAAAATGGAACTGCCACTGTAATTGCGGAAAAAAATACTAAGATCGATACGGATCAAAAATATCGACTGAAGGTAAAAGCAGCTGGTGATCAAATCAAAGTATATGTAGACGATAATCTTATTCATGATGTAAATGATGCAACCTTTTCAAGCGGTTTGTTCGGTTTGCATGTTGGGAACTCTTCTGCATTGTTCCAAAATGTTAATACAGGCAAATATATTGTGACAGACGCAAAGGAAATTGAAAATCACGATTTTGAAACAGGAGATTTGACTGGCTGGAAAGCGGTAAGAGGAGATGCGTTTACAAACGATCATGTGAGCGACACGACATCATATTGGGGTGGTTCCTTTGATCAACAAGGAAAATACCATTATTGGGGGTTTTCTGATAAGCATAAAGGAGACGATGCAACAGGAGAAATGCATTCTTCTTACTTTAAGCTAAGCGGTTCAGGTGAAATAAATCTATTAATTGGCGGCGGGAATGACATTACTAATCGCTATGTTTCCTTAGTAAGAGCTTCCGATGACAAAGAATTAATTCACCAAGCAAATACAAAATTTGCTAATGAACAGTATCGCCGTTATGTGTGGGACGCGTCCAAGTATGTAGGAGAAGTAGTGTATATTAAAGTGGTCGATAATGCTACAGGGGGCTGGGGCCATATTAATATTGATGATGTTAACGTGTATAATACAGGTAACATGCCTGCACAAGTTGACAATGTAGCACAAGAACAAGAATCTCAGGTTGCAGAACAAAGAGATAACGGAAAGTTAACTGACTGGAATACAGTGACAGGTGACTGGGTAGCGTCTACTTACGGAAGTAACAATGGTATATGGGAGTGCCCTGCATTATTTCAACTTCCGGTGGACGGAAATCCGAACAACAAAAAATGGGTGTTACAAGTAAGTATCAATGATGGTGCACCAGCTGGCGGCTCAGGTATGCAATACTTTGTCGGTGATTTCGATGGAAAAACATTTAAAAGTGAAAACCCGCCTCAGCAGACATTGTGGTCTGACTACGGTGCAGATTTTTATGCAGGGGTAGAATGGAGCGGGATTGAAGGTAAAAACGGGGAGAAGTATTGGCTTGGCTGGATGAGCAACTGGCAGTATGCAAACAATACACCAACTACGACATGGAGAAGTTCTACATCGCTACCTAGGGAATTAGAGTTAACGAAAACGACAGAAGGGCTTCGTTTAAAACAAACACCAATTTCTTTGCAAGGAATCCGCAAGCATCAAGAGAAAACAGCGTTTGAGAATAAGACAATTTCCGGAAATAGTAATCTTCTTTCAGGAATTACCGGAGATACTTTTGAAATCATTGCGGAATTTGATGTTTCCGGTACAAAAGCAACGGAGTTTGGACTCCAGGTTCGTAAAGGAAGTACGGAACAAGCTACAATCGGTTATGATGTAAGTAGCCAGAAAGTATTTGTTGACCGAACGAATTCCGGAGGCTTTAACTTTGGACAGAATGTAAAAGGAAAGCACACTGCCCCACTGAGTTCAACAGATGGAACGGTAAAAATGCATATTTTCTTAGATCGCTCCTCTGTTGAAGTGTTTGGAAACAATGGTGTAAGCGTTATTACTAATCAACTGTTTCCGCTGCCGTCAAGCAACGGTTTAGAGCTTTATAGTAAGGGCGGAGAAGTCAAATTAAAATCGCTTAATATTTACCCATTGAAGTCCATTTGGGGAAAGAGCCCTGTTCATACAAAAATGTCAGGATGGACAACAGTTAATGGTCTTTGGGCCGATACGATTGCCGGAAAGCAAGGCCAAAGTCAAGGAGATGCGTTTATTCTTTCAAACGAAAAAGGCAGTGATTTTACGTATGAAGCGAAAATTAAAGTACTTGATACTGATTCCCACCCAAGCGATCCATCCAAAGATACAGTTGGAAATCCAATCGGTGCCGGCGCGTTAGTATTCCGCTCTGATGTAGATGCGAAAAATGCCTATGCGGCAAATGTAGATGTTCTCAACAATATGGTCAAATTAGTTAAGTTTGCTGATGGAAGAGGCACGGATCTCGCTGTTTATAATGACAACGGAAATCTAGATTTAAAAGCGAACACAGATTACCATCTGAAAGTGATTACAAAAGGTGAAAGTATTAAAGTTTATCTGGATGACAAGCTTGTCATTGAGGCAGCGGACAATGCATTTAAAGAAGGCTATGCTGGATTAAATGTATGGCACTCTACAACTGTGTTCAATCAGATTAACTACAATTCTAAAAAACAATAATAGCAATGAGGCACCTGTACAGGCTATCGATTCATTTGATAGCCTGTAAGATGAAAAGGATATTGAGGTCCTATGTTTCTAACAAATCATATTTGCACCAGAACCAAAATATGGAGCAACTAATGGCATAAAAATAAGTTTTGAAAATTTACAAGCCCTAACAGGAAAATTATTGATTTTTATCAAATTAATAGGAGGACAATATGGAAACAAATAAATCTATTCAAAAGCCATATTCAAAAGAACGACGGAACTTTGTAGTAGGATTATCTGTTTGGTCATTAGCATTTTTAAGCGGTTTTCCTTTTAAGGCAAAAGAAGTAAGCGCTCTCACCCCTCAAACTATGACACTTAACCCAGTAGATTATGGAGCAAAGTTAAATGACCCCACTTTTACTCGCAACGCAGAAATTATTAATGATCTTATTAATTCAATGCCTCCATCTGGAGGAGTCATTGAATTACCAGCAGGAGACATGTGGCTCTCAGACTCAATTAAAATTAATCGCTCTTATGTGACAATCAGAGGCGTTAATCCAGGTACACGTTCGGTTGTCGATCCCGAGTCTCCAGGTGGAGGAAGTAAACTTTTATTAGGTGAGGGATGTACAATAGGTATCCTTTCTGAAAGAAGCGCCACTGGAAGACCACGAGTATCTGCGATTCAACTGGAAAACTTTTTTATTAAAGGTCTTGGAACAGAAAGAGGTCAAACTGCTGTTAGTATCGACCAAGATAATGATGCAGTTCATATTATTGGTATTTCAACTATGAGCGTAGATACAGGTTTAAGATTAACTGGACCTGACGCATGCATGGTAAGAGGCTGTTGGATTTCAGAAGTTCGTAATGGACTTCTTGTGTACGGTTCTTCTCAGCAATTATTAGTAGCCAATAACCACTTTGGAGCACAACCGGAAGGAAAAAGTGTATCTTTACAAAATCCTAAGTGGGCAAATATTGTAGGTAACAACATCTATCCTGATGGATATACATGTTTAGAAGCTATAGACGCCGAAAACTGTACGTTTTTAGGAAATAATATCCAAAGCTTCTACAATGGTGCTGTTATTATTAAAGGATATGGAAATTTGTTTTCTGGGAGAGTGCAAGCGTGCAAAGTCAAAAAAGATGGTGTATATGTCTGGGCACAGGACCCTATTAGGCGTGATAATCTTTATGGACTGATTCATGTTGATGGAGATGATAATCATATCACTGCGTCAACTGTCTATTCTGACCAACCAGAAGATCACACTCGTATCTTAATTATGGGTGGTAATAGAAACTGGGTGACTAATACCAAGATTTGTGGTGTTTCTTCGCAGCGAAAAGTTGTAGTCAATGGTACATGTATGGATACACGTATTGTTCATTCTGCGCCATTGTCTGAGATAGATAAAGCTGATTCAAATGCAACAGTCGTTTGGTAATTTATTGCTCTGCTATTACTCTATTTCACAATAGCAGAGCATACCTATAAAATACGTCTTTCGTGGAATCACAACCTCGCTCGTGTTTGGATGAGTTTTTTTAATTCGAATGCATTCGTCTTACCAATATCATAAACTATCCAAACAGTACAAAAGGTCTATAAATCTTCTCTCCAATTTTGGGCGCTTTATTCTTAGGAATTGGAGCAGAAATAAACCATTCTGAAAAGAACAATAAATGTCTAAAAAAGAATTACAAGATTTAACTACTAGGAGGAAAATATGATGCAAAATATCGGAATTCCAGGGTTAATACTTATCTTAACAATCGCGCTTATCATTTTCGGCCCTTCTAAATTACCGGAAATCGGAAGAGCATTTGGCTCAACTTTAAGGGAATTTAAAAAGGCTACTAGAGAGATTGTGACAAATGATCTAAATGAAGAGACATCTAATAAAAAAGAAAAATGAGATAAATAAATTAAGAGGAGATGTAGATCCGTCTTACATCTCTTTTTTTATGGAGTGATTATGTTGGAAGATCGAGACATGCACATAGTTCAACACTTGGAAGAGCTGCGCAAACGTATTATCATTACTTTCCTCGTCTTTCTGCTGTTTTTAGTGATGGTATTTGTATATGTTCAAGATATTTACTATGTATTAGTCAAAGATTTGCCATTCAAGCTAGCGTTGCTAGGACCAAGTGATATCTTAGTCGTTTATTTAATGATAGCCAGCGTCGTTGCCATTGCAGCTACTATACCAGTTGGTGCGTACCAAACATGGCTGTTTGTACGTCCGGGATTAACACCAAAAGAGCGTAAAGTTACCATCGCTTATATTCCAGCACTATTCATCTTATTCGTATTAGGAATTAGTTTTGGTTACTATATTCTATTACCTCTTGTACTAAATTTTTTAATGTTGCTATCAAACGACATGTTTAATACGTTTTTTACAACAGAGAAATATTTTCAATTTTTGCTTCACATGACATTGCCTTTTGGATTTCTGTTTGAACTACCCGTTGTCATTATGTTTTTAACAAGCTTAGGAATTATCAATCCGTACCGTCTGCAAAAAATCCGAAAATATGCCTACTTCATATTAATTGTCGTTTCAATTTTGATTACGCCACCAGATTTTCTATCAGATATCCTTGTAAGTATACCTTTATTACTCTTATATGAAGGCAGTGTCAGTTTATCAAAATTCGTATATAAACGACAGCATAGGGCTAAAGAAGGTAATAAAGATGCATACGAATCTATTTAAAAACAAGAAAAAGGGTTCTGGTGCAAATATAACGACAGTTTGAAAAAACTAATGGATGCTTTAGCAATAAAGTCGTTTAAAAATCTAAGTTTTATTCCACAATCGGGCCATTTTATTGAATAAAATTCTCAAAAACACTGGATATATATATATTATAAAAGGAATTTTATATAAATTCAGAGAATATAACTATATCTTTTGGAAAATGGGAGATGGAACAGTGAATTATTTTATTTTAACGGGTGCTTCAAAAGGTATAGGAGAATCTCAGAAAAGCTGCAGGAAAAGCACGAATTCGTAAGGCTTTACTTCCAGCTATATCAAGGAAAAAGTAGTTTATGAACAAACACACTAAATTGATAGGAGAATTTATTTATGGCTAGTAAAAATTATTACGACGTAACAGAGTGGC
>NZ_JAGGQR010000053.1:0-27340 GCF_018613205.1 Bacillus sp. ISL-46 | reverse complement strand
GAGTGGTGTCTATACTCATATCTTACTGAGGAGCTCCTTTTTTATCAAAGTCAATAATTAACTCTCTACAGGAATGCTAACCTGCCCCGTTAGTTGAACAAGAAATAAAAACGCCACCGGTTAAGGTGACGCAATGGTTATCGTTTAATCTTCCGAGGCTTATTCAGTTTGCCAGTAATCTGATTCATCGCGGAATACTTTTCGTGCTGATTAATTAACGATTCCTTCGATAAGTGCGTATAACGCAATACAACTCGCAAGTCCGCATGTCCCAACAATAACTGTAAGTGCCGTATATCTCCGCCTGACTCCAGGAACATAGTCGCTGATGTATGACGGAATAAATGCGGATGAACATTCTTAGTAATTTTGGCTTTCTTTGCGTAACCATTTAATCTTTTGCGGAAATGATCCCGCGTTAATGGTTCACCGTAATTTGAAAGAAAAATATAATCGCTGTCAAAGTCCGCCCTATTCTCCGAAATAAATTCCTTCAATAAGCGGGCCGTCACTGATTGAATCGGAATAGTTCTCGCCTTTCTACTCTTCGCAATACTGGCCGGTATTGTGACCGTTCTGGTAGCGAAATCAATATCTGAATATTTAAGGCCCAACGTTTCACTAATTCGAGTCATTCCGTCAATAAGGAAGTGCATCAATACATAATCGCGAAACTCTGCATAATGACGCTGATTAGGCACGTTGAGCAGCCGTTTTAATTCATCTGCATTTAGAATAACGATTTCTTCTTCGGGCTCGCTAACGTTCTTGACACCTTCCATCGGATTGCTGTCGATTAGTCCTTCGTCTAGCAAACACTTAAACATGACACGCAAAGTCTTGAGACGCGTATTGATCGTAGATGGCGACAGTCCTACCGTCATCGATTCCTCAGGCTTAAACTTATGATCCTCGAATTTAACCCATTTCTCACGCATATAAACGATGTAGTCACGTATGGTATCCTTCGATATCTCCTTAAATGATCGCTTGATATCGTGCCGATTAAGATACTCGATAAAATATCCGTAATTATCTTCGTATTGATTCAGAGTTCCCTCCGCACGTCCCTCCGCCTTTTTAATCGCCTTGAATGATTGGAATAAAGAATCGAGGTTATGCGCTGTTTTCCGTGTTGTCCTAGCGGTTTTAACACGTTTGCCTGTCCGTTTATCTGCCAAAATAAAAACGCCTCCTGTTCGGTTAAGTCAACGGAACAAAAGACGCATAAACCCAGTGCTACCCTGTCGAAAATAGGAGCGCTACCCTGCGATTAAGTCAACGCATAAGTCATCGTAAATAAAAAACGGTAGAACACCGTTATATCAACGTTTCTACCGTCCGAATGACCTGTGAGGGGTTCGAACCCCCGACCTCAACCCTGTCAAGGTTGCGCTCTCCCAGCTGAGCTAACAGATCTCTTATTAAGCTACAAATCTAATTATAATAAAAAAGCTAAAAATGTCAATAACTTTAATACTTTTTCCTCTAAAAAGATTTTTCGATAAATAGAACACTAGTTCTTATTTTTGTTGAATAAAGAACTTACGTTCGGTTATAATAATATTATCAAGAAGGAGAGGTGAGATTTAAATGGATGGGCTTTTTATCCGTTCAATCGAGGAAAATATTCCATTAGAAATGATTTATTTAGCCAACAACCAAGAACTTTCACAACGGAAATTGATTGTGAAGGAAGTTCACGACGAATACATTCGTGCGTATTGTTTGCTGCGCAAACAAATGCGCACCTTTAAACGGGAAAATATATTATCGATTATGCCTGAATCTCGCACCAAACAACGCTACCTTCACTAATCCTTCTTACCTACATTCACATATCATTCTTCCCTACTATCATTAAAAGCATTTCCACTTTAGTTTTGTTATAATGCAGAGGTAAAGATCGAATTATTGGGGGAATAATTGCATGAAATTTCCAAAAGGCACAATGAAAGAACTTACCTTTCACAGCAGGGAGCTTGGAGAAGATTTACAGCTTCTCGTTTATCTGCCTGCAAATTTCTCACCGTTATATAAGTATTCGCTGCTAATCGCCCAGGATGGCAGGGATTATTTTCAACTTGGCAGAATTGGCCGATTAACAGACGAGTATCTTTTTGAAAAGGAAATTGAAAATTTAATTATTGTTGGGGTACCCTATAAGAATGTAGAAGAACGCCGCAGAAAATACCATCCTGAAGGCGAACAGAATCAGCAATACATTCGCTTTCTTGCCCATGAATTAGTTCCGTATTTAGATCAAGAGCTTCCAACTTATCAAATGGGCTTGACCAGAGCGCTTATAGGAGATTCTCTGGGCGCAACTGTTTCGTTAATGGCTGCCCTTCAATATCCTCATACATTTGGAAAAGTCCTTCTACAATCTCCATATGTGGATGAAAATGTATTGAATTCGGTCCAGAACTTCACGGATGGACAGCTTTTACAACTCTATCACGTGATAGGTGAACAAGAAACTGAAGTTCAGACAACAAATGGCAAAAATGAAGATTTCCTGACCCCTAACCGGAAGCTTTCAAAAATAATTTCAGAAAAACCCATTACATATTTTTATGAAGAATTTAACGGAAATCATACTTGGACCTACTGGCAGCCAGATTTAAGACGGGCTCTTAAAATGCTATTTTAATCTTATTAGAATATACATCAAGATAAGTCGTTTAATATTTTTTGAAAATTTGCTATAATATCAGGAAGGTTAATTTTTTGTTTTTTTTTAAAAAAGGTCAGTTCATCAAAACGGAGGTATACGTATGAAATTTGGAGTTGTTATTTTTCCATCAAAAAAACTACAGGATTTAGCTAATTCCTATCGAAAACGTTATGACCCGCATTATGCTTTAATTACACCTCACCTAACATTGAAAACTGGATTTGAAGCGTCTGAAGAAGAAGCTAAGGAATACGCTGAAAAGTTACGGAGAGTAGCTGCTAGCCATAAAGCATTCACATTAAAGACTTCAAAAATCAGCTCTTTTCAGCCTGTAAATAATGTTATATATTTCAAGGTGGACAAGACCGATGAACTATCTGCCTTGCATAATGAAGTCAATCAAGAATTTACGGAGCAAAACTTAGAATATGTATTTGTTCCTCATATCACAATTGGTCAAAATCTTTCTAATGATGAGCATTCTGATGTATTTGGATCACTGCGCATGACTAAGATTAATCATGAAGAAACGGTTGACCGCTTCCATCTACTTTATCAATTAGAAAATGGTTCCTGGACCGTTTATGAAACATTTCGTCTTGGAAAGGAATAGTTTAAGTGACAGTCAAGATTGTAGAAAATCAAAAAGAACTTGAAGATGCCTATTCAGTTAGGAAAATCGTTTTCGTTGACGAACAAAATGTCCCTCTCGAAGAGGAAATCGACGCCTACGAGGACGAGGCAGAACACTTTGTCATGTACGATGAAGGTTCTCCAATTGCTGCTGGTCGATTTCGTTTTGTTGATGGCTATGGAAAAGTTGAGCGAATCTGTGTATTGAAAAACGCAAGGAAAATTGGTGCAGGAAAAGTGATTATGAATGCAATCGAGAACTATGCGCTTCAAAAAGATATTCATAAATTAAAGCTTAATGCTCAAACACAGGCGATTCCCTTTTATGCAGGACTTGGTTATGAGATTGTCTCAGAGGAATTTATGGATGCTGGAATTCCTCATAAAACGATGGTAAAAGAAATATAAACTAGGGAAGCACTTGGCGCTTTATGCGGTAAGTGCTTTTTTGGTAATTCCACCAATATCGATGACCCCCTTTTAGTTAACCTCAGGTTTTGATATGATAGAATATGTCTTGATTTTTGGATATAGAGGGTAAAAAATTATGAAAACAGCAATTTATCAAAATCAGAATATTGTCCTTGAACAATTAAGCAGGGATCAATATCAAAAAATATTTCTCGCCGGAAAAAATGGTCAACTGAGCTGCCCTGTATGCAAAGGGAACGTTCGATTGTTTTTAGGAATTCAGATGGACCCCCATTTTTTCCATACACATTCACCTGAAATACATTGCCCAGAACCCACTGTAATAATGGAAAAAGTAGATTCACAACAATCTTCCGAAGTGAACGGATTTAACATCCCAAAGGGTAGAACCATTACACAGACCCCGCAAAGCGTGGATCTTTTCAAAAAGTCCATAAATATTGAATATACAGTTGCGTTTAAACAGACAAGAAGTGACAAACATGAGGAGCACTCACCTTATTTACAGCAACTTGCAGACAGTGGAGTTGTTCTTGATGGAAGTCAGGCTGCTGCTGTCATGGAGACTGAAGGCTCCTTATTAGTCCTTGCTGGTGCAGGGAGTGGCAAAACTCGGGTCTTAACAGCACGAACAGCGTTTATGCTAGATGACAAACACATCGACCCAAGGACAATCATGCTCGTTACATTCACGTCAAAAGCTGCTGCTGAAATGAAGAACCGTCTGCTTTCCTATCCGCAAATGAAACGAGATAAAATCAATCACCTTGTTACCGGAACCTTTCATAGTATTTTTTATCGCATTCTGATGTTCCATGATTCAATTAATTGGTCTTCAAATATGCTCCTAAAAAAAGAATGGCAGCGAGACAAAATCCTGAAGGAAGCTGGCAAAGAACTCGACTTGTCCGAAAAAGAATTTGCCTATGATTTAGCCCTTCAGCAAATCGGGTTATGGAAAAACTCTCTGCTGATGCCAGATGAAGTAAAGCCCACCACCGAATGGGAAGAAAAAGCAGTCTTTTTATATAAAAGATATGAAGACTATAAGAAAAAAGAAGGTCTGTTTGATTTTGACGATATGCTAATTGGCTGCTATCAACTGTTTGCCACCACCCCTTCCCTGCTTGAACAATATCAAAATCGGTTTCATTATTTTTTAATTGACGAGTTTCAGGATATTAATAAGGTCCAGTATGAGCTGATCAAACTTTTATCCAGAAAACACAAAAATGTTTGTGCCGTTGGCGACGATGATCAAGCGATCTATTCGTTTCGGGGTAGTGACCCAAGCTATTTGCTAGAATTTGAAAAAGATTTTCCATATGCCAAAATGGTCACACTTGATCAAAATTATCGATCATCTCATGAAATTGTTTCGGCTGCTAATCAAATGATTGCAGCTAATAAAGTAAGAAGAACAAAGAAAATGATAGCGCAGTTTTCATCAGAAAAACTCCCACAGTTATTTTTTCCCTATGATGAAGAGGAAGAAGCAACAATGATTGTTACCGATATACAGGAGAGGATTTCACTTGGTGCAAATCCTTCAGACTTTGCCATTCTTTATCGGACCAATGCAGGTTCTCGCGCGGTGTTTGAAAGACTGGCTGGCTCCAACCTTCCTTTTAAAATCGATTTGGATGCAGAGGCTTTTTACGAACGCTATATTGTGAGAAGCGCCCTTGCATTTCTAAAGGTGAGTTTAAATGAGGATGACCCGCAAGCAATGTCAGACATTTTACCATTATTATTTTTAAAGCAGGCAGTCCTAAAGGAATTAAAAGCACAAAGTATCCTAAAAGACTGCAGTCTTCTTGAGGCACTCGCACACTTAACGACAGCCCATGCATTTCAGGAAAAGAAATTAAAAAAAGCTGTCACGATTATTCGAGGGTTAAAGCATTCTTCACCTCACTCTGCGATTGAAAAGGTCGAGAAAGATATTGGCTTTCTTGATTTTCTAAAAAAACGCGGAAATGAATCGAATAAACTTGAAAAAGGATCGGACGATCTTAAGGATTTAAAGGTGGCTGCAAAAAGTTTCGACAAAATTCAAGCGTTTCTAGCTCATTCCGAGCATATGTCGGCGATGAATAAAGAAATCAAAAATTTAAGTAAACATTTTCATGAAGCAATCAGCCTAAGTACAATCCACCGCTCAAAAGGCCTTGAATACAAAACCGTTTATATGATCGGCGCAGTCGATGGCAGCCTTCCGCATGATTTTGCCCTGGAAGCCTATCGAAATGGTGACTTTACTGCACTCGAAGAAGAAAGAAGACTATTTTACGTGGCGATGACTCGTGCTAAGGAGCAGCTGTTTATTTCTATTCCGCAAAATAGACGAGGGAAAAAAGCAAATCGCTCAAGGTTCCTAGTTCCTCTTACTAAAAAGAAGAAGACCGATTCCTAAAACTTAGGAAAGTGGTCTTCTTCTTTTACTTTTTATTGATCATATTCGAAATTGTATTAAGGTCAAGCTGCTTTCCATCGTTAACGATTGATTTTACAATTTGATCTTCCATTTCTTTATTTACCGGTTTATTGGCAATTTGAGAAACTCGACGAATCACATTACGGACTGTTTTTTCATCTTTAAAATTCGCATTTTGTAATGAATTGGCTAAATCTAAGATATCTTTCATATTAACGCCCGTTTTCTTTTCAATGTTTTTAAAAAATCCATTATCCATGGTAAAAGATCACGCTCCTTCATAAACTACTTTATTGTATGAAGGAAAGGGAAAATGGTGAATTAAATAGGAAAAGCGTACGCGCCCTTAGGCGCATACGCTAGACAAGTAAAGAAAGGGCTGGCCACTTTTTTTGGCCAACCCCTTCCATTAATACAAGCTTACTGTTTATTAATAGAAGCTTGCACCAACAATGATTAAAAGAATGAATAATACGACGATTAATACAAAAGTTGAACCGCCGCCGTACCCACCACCGTAGCCGTAGCCGCCATATCCAAAGCACATAGAATGTCACCTCACTTCTGTAATCTCATTAATAACATATGAAATTACTTTATACTGTGTGTAGGCGCGACATCTATTTCAGTAATTTGGTTTTAAAAATGATTAATTTACCCTTTAGGTTTAAAAATTAGTGCACCAATAAAACCGAAAATAATCGCTGCAGAGATACCGGAACTTGTCACTTGGAACATACCGGTCAGTACTCCTATCAGCCCATGTTTCTCTGCATCCTGAAGTGCCCCATGGACTAATGAATTTCCAAAACTGGTAATTGGAATGGTAGCACCTGCCCCTGCAAAGTCAACTAGGGGCTCATAAAGTCCAAAACCATCTAATATAGCTCCAATGACAACGAGCAAACTTAGTGTATGACCGGGTGTAAGCTTGGCAACATCAAATAAAAGCTGCCCTAGAACACAGATTAGCCCACCAATAACAAATGCCCAGAAAAACATCGCTAGCATAGGATCACCCCTTATCTCCATTCATTTCAATGGCAACAGCATGTGCAATACATGGTATTGATTCATTTTGCTGAAAGCTGAGCGGGGATAGCAGAGCCCCCGTCGCAACTACTAAGATTCGTTTATATGTACCTTTTTTCATTTGGTTCAGTAAATGCCCATACAAGGCTGTGGCTGAGCATCCCGCACCGCTTCCCCCCGATTGTACAGGCTGATCATCCTTATACATTAATAAACCACAATCCTGAAATTGTTTTCGTTCTAATTGAAGTCCACTCTTATTGATTAACTCGAAAGCTGTATCATGACCAACTCGGCCGAGGTCCCCAGTGACAATCAAGTCATAATATGAGGGTTCTATTTGAAGATCGCGGAAATGGGCCATAATTGTATCAGCTGCTGCTGGTGCCATCGCGCCTCCCATATTAAACGGATCGGTTAATCCCATATCGATGACTTTTCCAATCGTTGCCGAAGTTGTTACTGGATGCATCTTTCCAGATTCATTTGGTTGCACAAGTGCTACTCCAGCACCTGTTACCGTCCATTGTGCAGTCGGAGGCTTTTGACCTCCATACTCTGTTGGGTATCGAAACTGTTTTTCGACTGCTGCATTATGACTTGAAGCACCCGTAAGCACGTATTTTGCCCCTTGGTAATTTACCACAAAAGAGGCTAAGGCCAGCCCTTCCATGGACGTTGAGCAAGCCCCAAACAGACCAAAGTATGGAATCTGCATTGTCCTTGCCGCAAAACTGGTTGGCGTAATTTGATTAATTAAGTCTCCAGCAAATAAAAATTGAATCTGCTCTTTCTCAACATTCCCTTTTTGTAAAGCTGTTTTAATTGCTTCTTCTAATAGTAAACGATGGGCTTTTTCATAAGACTCCTTTCCCATCCATAAGTCTTCATATAATAAATCGAAATCATTGGCTAAATTTCCATTGGCTTCAAATGGTCCACCAGTAACCCCGGTAGCAGTGATCATTGGCCGATTTGTAAATATCCAAGATTGGTGCCCTTTTAGCAATTACAAAACCCCCCAAATCACTAACAGCGTTTTAACAAGCGCCACAACAAAAGCTGAGAAAACACCGAAGAGTACTACCGATCCAGCTAGCTTGAACATATTTCCACCCACACCTAAAACAAAGCCTTCCGTTCGATGTTCGATACATGCCGAGATTACGGCATTACCAAAGCCGGTAACAGGCACAGCACTTCCTGCACCAGCAAATTGTCCTAGACGATCGTAAATTCCGAATCCAGTGAGTAACATTGATAAAAAGACCATTGTTGCCACGGTCGGATTTCCTACACTCTGTTCGGTAAAATCAAAAAAGTAAATATAAAAGTAACTGATGGCTTGGCCGACAACACAAATAAGTCCACCAACAAAAAATGCCTTCATACAATTCTTCAAAACAGGCCTTTTAATTTCATGCTTCTGCTGAAGCTGTTGATAGTTGCGCTGCTGAGGCGTCATGTTCTTCTGCTTACTGGTTGCCATCTTCATTCTTCCTTTCTTACTTCATATCTTTCGTCATTTTAACGATGTCGTTAAAGCGCTTTTCAGCCCTTTGATGAGAAAATTTAGAGGAGGTTTTCATTCTCTCATCAAGTCTCACTGCTTCAAGGAAAATTTTGTAGTCACTTGAAATGGTAAAGTTATCATTGGGATATTTTTCTTCAAGCATTTTGTTGATGTTTTTTTCAATTTTTTTCATTCTAAAACGATGCAAGTGCTTAACCTTATATACCACTAGTGTATCTTTTTTCCCTTTTATAACGGCCACATCATATAATTCTGGAAACGCGCTTACATCATGCTCAATTTCTTTTACATGATTTTTACTTATGTTTTTCCCGGTTACGATCGGATTAGGATTCGTTGTTTTCATTAGGGCTATTTGACTATCCTTAACCTGTGGATTTTGACTACAGGAGGAGAGTAATAATAAACAAGCGAATAATACCCAATGATGAATAGCTTTCATTTGATTCCCATCCCTTATTCCGTTTTTTAACCATCACTATAGGTAGTTTTTTCGATATTGTCTAAAATTATGACTAGTTACGAGTAATTTATATATTTTCCTTCGTAAAACAAAAAAACTGCCAGTCAATCTGGCAGTCCCCTTAAGCCTATTTAGAAGTTTTTTTTCCGCACCCACAACCTGAACCTTTTTGCTTTATGGATTTTGACGGTTGATACGTGTGAGTTGATTGTGTTGTTTCTATATCTTGTGTCGTTTCTGTACCTTGTGTTGTGTTTGTATATTGGTTTCTCCTTTTTTTCTGACTCATTAATTCTCTCTCCCTTGCTATCAATTCATTCCTACTTGTATTAGAATATGACCAAGATGTAGGTCTTGTCTCAGCAAACACCTTATTTTTCGATAAAATACTGTACAATTGACTCCAATATTGATGCAATGCCAGCAACCGCTAAAATTAATATAATAGGGTAGGAAACGATTGGATATAGAAGTGATATACTGACAACTCCTACAGAAGTCCATATCCCTGTACACCAATAACAGCTAAGAAGTTCACCGAGGAACTTTTTGACCCCTTTTTCCTTTGGTAAATAATAAACCTCGATTTCACCATACTCATCTACTTCTTTGATTTCATTGAAAAAAGGCTCCCGAATAAATTCGGTTATTTTATCAAAAACAAATAATCTTGTTAGCCTAAAAGACGCAAGTGATAGAATAATCAGGTTTAATAAAGTTATTTTCATGTTGTGTTTCCTTTCTTCCTTTCATAGACATTTTTGTCGCCTAATTTACTCAAACAAGGCTATTGCCCGTTACCCAAAAGTGCTCTGTGAAATATGTTAATAATGTAAGATATATATCGGATTAAGGAGGAAAAATAAATGGGTTGTGGAAATGATCATGATTTTCATAAAGGTAATTGTGTTTGCGAAGTCGTTCGTGCAATTAAGGATATCCAAGATAATGCTGTAGAAGAAGATGAATGTCCTGAATGTTCCAGTTGCTTCAATGAGCCACTAGGTACATTGGTATCACCAGCAAGGAGAGATCCAGTTGATACTCGTGTATTTGTTTTAAGTACTGCGGATGGTTCACCATTCCACGCTTTCTTTAGTAACGAAAACAATGCATGTGTATCCATCTACTTCCGTGTCGAAGATGTATTTGATAACTGCTGTGCTACACTTCGTGTATTAGTACCTGGTCGCCGTGAAGGTGGAACTTTCTGCCCAGTAAACTTAGTTTCAGGTGGAGATAAGTGTTGTATCAACCTCGATAAGGTTTGTCAGGTTGAACGTTTCCGCGCAAGTAACGATTGCATTACAGTTGACTTAAGATGCTTCTGCGCTGTTCAATGTATTGCGGATGTTAACTTAGGAATTTGCAACTAAAAATATTGCCAGTCGGTATAATCGGCTGGCTTTTTTGATGTCTCTATTTTTTGATTCCAATCAAGATAACCCCTTTAAGTGCATGGACTGGCACTGTATTAGTTGATTGATCATGAAATCGAATCGTTACTTCGTTTCCATCGTACACAGTTAGGTATCCCTGATAATTTTTTTCTTCGGTAATAAAAACGCATGGTGGAGGCGGAAGGACTTTTGGATAGTTGATTAAATAATCCAAACGTTCTTTAATATCCATTTCTTTAAAGGGTTTCACCCTGTTAAAGGGAGAACGCTGCCTTTCCTGAATCGATGTTGGTGATTTTGTTGCTGGATTATCTGATCTAGATACTTCCGTTCCTATTGGCTCTTGAACTATTTCCTTTTTTAAAAGAGAAATTTTCTTTTTGCTTTCAGCCTCTAACGGCATTTCTTTCTCAACCAGCTCTTCTTCTTCCTGTCTGCTCGTATAAATGTCCTGCATGTTAGTTGCAGGAGTCCTTGCAAACGGCTGGTGTATATAGAGTAATGGTCCTTTACTTTTCTTTTCCGACATGCTCTGTACCTCCATTTACGTAATCCTACACATTATATCTATGCTAGATGCCCATACTGGTTCATAAGAAAATAAGAAATTTACTGCATGAAAAAGGCCCGCAATGACTGCGGGCCTTTCTTCATTATTATAGGATATGGTAACCGGAATCAACGTGAATATTTTCGCCAGTAATTCCACGGGAAAGATCACTGAAAAGGAACAAAGCAGTGTCTCCAACTTCTTCTGGAGTGGTAGCTCTACGTAATGGAGCTTTTTCTTCAATTTCTTTTAAGATTGAATTAAAATCACTTATTCCTTTTGCTGATAATGTTCGAATTGGACCTGCAGAAATCGAGTTTACACGTATGTTATCTTTTCCAAGGTCTGCGGATAAGTAACGAACACTAGCATCTAGAGATGCTTTGGCTACACCCATAACATTATAGTTCGGGATTGCACGTTCTCCACCTAAGTACGTCAACGTGACAATGCTTCCACCCTCAACCATCAATCCTCGTGCTTCTTTCGCTACGGCTGTTAAGGAATATGAGCTGATATTATGAGCGAGCATGAAGCCCTCTCTAGTTGTGTTCATATACTCACCGCTTAGTTCTTCTTTATTTGCAAATGCGATGCAGTGTGCTACCCCATGAATTGCCCCAACTGAATCTTTGATTTCAGCAAAGCACTTCGCAACGTCTTCATCGCGTGTAACATCACACGGTAAAACAAGTGTCCCTTCAGTCTCTAACGAATTAGCAAGTTCACGAACACTGCTTTCTAATCTTTCACCTGCATAGGTAAAAATTAATCTTGCTCCTGCATTGTGCAATGAGCGGGCAATTCCCCATGCAATACTGCGTTTATTAGCAACACCCATTACTACATAAGTTTTTCCAGATAAAGAAAGATTCATATTGAAAAAGTCCTCCTACTATTACATGAGTTATTAGTACTTGGTACTAATTTTACACTAATTTACGAAAAATGAAAAGTTCAACACATCAAACAACACTTTTTCAATCAAATATTAACTGGTTTCGCAGAATTCTAACTCTCTTTTCAGTTCATCCACATATTCCTTCGATCCAGTTACAATCAAGCGGTCATTCATTTGCAGCTCTGTATCTCCATGTGGGACGATGGAATCCTTGCCACGGAAAATTCGGACAAATATGATATCTCCTGTAAAAGGAAATCTCCGTAAAGACATCCCATCAAATTGCCTATTTAGCATAACAATTTCATAAAGTCCTGTCTCCTGATTTGTTAATATATTTAACAAGGTTGGTGATTCAATTAAGGCCCGGAGCAATACTTTGGTTGACATAAACGCAGAAAACACTTCTATATTATGATCCCGTAAACTTTCCTCTAAATCAGGACTTTCTATTCGGGCAATGACCCTAGAAACTCCTTTTTCTTTCGAAGCTACAGAAAGTGTAGCATTTACTCTTTCATCACCTGTTGAAATCACTACAACTTCTGATTGAAAGACGTTTGTATTCTCCAACGTTTCAAGAGAATAATCAGGAATTTCAACTATGTCAAAAAGAGAATTAGCAATTTGCTTTTCTGATTTCTCCATTTGTGTATGATACAAGATTGGATCATACAAGCCTGACTTTAATTCTCGTGAGACGGGCAATGTGGTCTGATTGGCACCTAAGAATGCCACGCTTACCCTTTTATTAGCGACCACTTCTTTAGGGAATAACTTTTTAAAAACAATCGGTGTAATAATAGACGTAATTACAGCAACCAATATTAATGTGCCACTCATCTGCGGGGTTATGATTTCTAACCTCTCTCCTATTGTCGCCGCTGCAATGACTAGGGAAAGTGTTGAAGTGAGTAAAAAACCCGATGCAATGACTGTTTTCAACTCATACCAAATTTTCAAAATATACACGGGGATAAGTTTTGATAAAAGCAGCCCCAGTAATAGCAGCGGTATCAATAATAAGAGTTTTTTTTCATTAAAAAGGGACCAGATATCAAGATTTACCCCCACCATTACAAAAAAGATGGGAATCAAAAATCCATACCCGAATGAGTCTAGCTTATGTACAAGCTCTTGGTTCGGTGATAACAACGAAACAAGGACACCTGCTAGAAACGCTCCTAAGATATTTTCTGCACCCACTGTTTCAGAAAGCCCTACTAATACGATGATCAGTGTAAACACGGCCCTCGTCCCTATTTGAACGGTCCCCGTTGAAAGTGTTTCTATAAAGGTTCGATTTTTAAATCTTTTGCCAAGAAAATAAAGAACGATACCTGCGGCAAATAAAATAAGTAACAGCCACGTATTTCCATGCCCTGATTCATATAGCGATACAAAGACAGCAAGCAATATCATCGTCACTAAATCGGCTATAACCGCAACCAATAAGATAATTTGTCCGATGACGGTTTTCATCAGATGCGCCTCTTTCAAGGTAGGCACAACAACACCCAATGATATGGTCGAAATGATCAGTGTCATTAAAAAGGCATTCTCAATAAAACCTGCCATCACAAACAAAAAGGATAAACCCAGGGAGAAAATAAAGATACCTGCAAAGATTAGCCCCGCGACTACAAATGAATTGGGCTCTTTTTTTCCATTGGGAAGCTTTTTACGCAATTTCCTCCCAGCAAAGGCCGTAAAGTCAATCTCAAGTCCGCTTAAAAACATGAGAAAAATAAACCCTAAGGTCGATAGGGTTGAGAGCCACATATCTTCGTGAACCACATCAAAACCGCTTTTACCGATGACCAATCCCATAATAATTTCAGCGACGACCACAGGGATATAATTCAATTTAAACCGATGTAAAAGAATCGGTGTTAAAAATGCCATCGTAACAACAATTAATAAAGAAATAACTGAAACCTGCTGCTCCATTCGTGTAACTCCTCTCAAAAAAGTTTTAGATTAGAATCCTTTTTATAAAAACTAACTCTTAGGCAAAAAATATCGATATAAGGGAGTTGAATTTATGAAAATTGATATAATCGGTGATATTCATGGGTGTTTAACGGAATTAAAGGAACTTACCATTACACTTGGTTATAAATGGGAAAACGGTATCCCGAGACATCCCAATAATAGAGTACTGGGATTTCTCGGCGATTTAACAGACCGGGGACCTGCTTCACTTAACGTAATCGAAATTGTATGGCAGTTAGTCATTAAAGAAAAAACAGGCTATTATACACCAGGGAATCATTGTAATAAGTTATACCGTTTCTTCCTTGGCAACAAAGTTCAGATTGCCCACGGGTTAGAAACAACAGTTGCCGAATATGAATCATTATATAAAAAAGAGCAGCAATCCATTCGAAAAAAATTCACCGAACTTTATGAAAGGGCTCCATTATATTTAGTATTAGACAACAAAAAGCTTATTATTGCCCATGCAGGGATTAAGCAGGAATTTATCGGACAATCGCATGCTAAGGTCAAAGAATTTGTCCTTTACGGCGATATAACAGGTAAAAAACACCCTGACGGGTCACCGATAAGAAGAGATTGGGCCAAAGAGTATCACGGTGAAGCATGTATCGTTTACGGACATACTCCTGTGAATGAGCCAAGAATCATCAATAATACCTATAATATTGATACTGGGGCAGTCTTCGGAGGAAACCTAACCGCCTTAAGATATCCTGAAATGGAATTGGTTTCTATTAAATCTACTATGCCATATGTAGAGGAAAAATTTAAGCAATTTGATTGAAATTGAAAAAGCGGGATCGCACGCAAGCTCAAATTAAAAAGGCTGCCTCCTATAAAAGCGAGTCAGCCTCTAAAATTTCACCCATATCCCTCGGTAATGTTGCAGTAAAAATCATTTCCTCTCCTGAAAATGGATGAATAAATTTTATTCTTTTACAATGAAGAGCCTGCCTAGCAATTAATGATAGATCTCCCCCATACAAATCGTCACCCAGCAAAGGATGGTTTAAATAAGACATATGGACTCTAATTTGATGGGTTCGTCCGGTTTCAAGTGTGAGCTCCAAATAGGTAAATGCAATATGTTTCTCGATCACTTGATAATGAGTGCAGGCATATTGACCATCCGCACGAACTTCCCGCTCAATGATGCTGTCGCCTTTGCGGCCAATGGGCGCTGTAATCGTGCCACTATCTAGTGAAATCCTGCCTCCAGCAAAAGCTTCATATGTCCTTTTCACCTGCCCACCCCGTTGCATCAAACTGAACAAGTGATGGACATGGCGATGCTTAGCAATTAGAACAATCCCTGAAGTATCCCTGTCAAGCCGAGTTACTATGTGCGTTGTTGCCTGCAGCCCACTGCGCTGATAATAGCCTACAAGAGCATTTGCCAAGCTGTGTACGGGGTGTTCTCGAGACGGAATCGTATTCATTCCTGCGGGTTTATTAACAACCAACAAATACTTATCTTCATATAGAATCGTTAACGGGATTTCTTCGCCCTTTAGTCCCTCGCTAGGACTCTCCATGGGGAAAATAACCATTACTTCATCCCCAAATGCCAACCTGTATCGAACATTTACTTCTTCTCCATTTACTTGGATACTGCCGCCCTTGAACTTAATATCCGTTAAGGCCGTTCGAGAAATCTCTTCCTTTTTTAAAAATTCTCTTAAAAGTTTTCCACTATCGCTTTCACTAATTTTCCACTTCATTTGAAACGGGGAAGTCATAATAATGGCCCCTTCTCGTCAATCTGAAATAAAGGAATCATGAACTCTTTTCCAAAAAGGAAACGGCCGGAAACGGGCAAAGCGAATTTTTTCTTCTGGCACCCTAAATTGGATTGATTTTACATCCTTATGAAGCAAGGTCAGATGGTCGATGGTCACTTGAAAATCAGACCGATTTACCGGTTTAAGCATACATGTATGGTGTGCAGGGAGAATAAGCGGCGAGCCTATTGTTCTAAAGACTTTGTTATTTATCGATGCCATCTCAGCCACTTGGAGGGCAGAAATCGACGGATGGATAATCGCTCCGCCAAGTGCCTTATTATAGGCGGTACTACCCGAAGGTGTTGAAACGCATAAGCCGTCCCCACGGAACCGCTCGAAATGCTGTCCGCGGATTTCCACATCCATGACGAGTGTCCCCTCGACACTTTTAACAGTTGACTCATTTAAGGCAAGATACCTTGATTCCTTCCCTGCATGTGAGTAACGGATAATCACTTCTAACAATGGGTATTCCACGACTTGATAGGGTGTTTTAGCAATCGCAATCACTAGCTTTTCAATTTCATCTGGGATCCAATCTGCATAAAAGCCGAGATGGCCTGTGTGAATTCCTACAAAGGCTGTTTTATCCAAACGGCTACTATAGCGATGAAAGGCATAAAGGAGTGTCCCGTCACCACCAATGGAAACAACTATATCTGGTTGGTCCTCATCGTACACAAGATCAAAATCAAGTAAATAGGTCCTCATTTTGTGCATTAAAATATTTGATTTTTGATCTCCTTTTGATGTTATCGCAAATTTCATAGTATTTTTGCTCCTTGTGACTTGAATGGCTTTTCAAAAGACGGTTATGACAATTAATCCTTTTCTTCTTGTTTTAATTCTTTCTTTCTTGTAAAAAAGGCCTGAGCATCCTGAATTTCACCACGAATCAATGACATTTCCTCATCTAACCGAAATGCCGCTTCAGCTGCTCTTTGCAAACGCATTTGAATATCACTTGGAAAAACACCTTTATACTTATAGCTTAGCGTATGTTCAATTGTCGCCCAAAAATTCATTGCCAAAGTTCGTATTTGAATTTCCGCTAAGATTTTCTTTTCCCCATGTATCGTTTGAACGGGGTAGCTTATGACAACATGATAGGACCGGTACCCGCTTGTCTTTTTATGGGATATATAATCTCTATCCTCTACGATTTCAAAATCATTCCGGTTTCGTAATAAATCGACAACTGTATGAATGTCATCGACAAACTGACACATAATACGCATACCTGCAATATCTTGCATTTCTTCTTCCAATCTTTCTAGTGGTATTCCTTTCTGATTCGCTTTGTCAAGAATACTTGCGATTGGTTTAACTCTTCCCGTCACAAATTCAATCGGTGAATGAGTAGCATCGAGTTCAAATTGACCTCTCATCCCCTTTAATTTTACTTTTAATTCTGCAACAGCCTGTTTATATGGAGCTAAAAATTGGTCCCAATGCTTCATGATTTCACCTCAAAACAAATTATGTTAAGAAAATCCCCTCTACTTTTGTAACCAATTCTTTTCCATAATTACTATTACCTTTAATATTTGTTAAGAGATAATCCAATTCATCATGAAAATTTATTAGTTCTTTTTGCTCATCATCAAAGGTGACCCAGACAGGTAACTTTTTTTCCTGGGCATTTTTTAAAAGCGGCCAGATTTGTTCATGTAAAACGATATATGTATAATCATTTTTATCTTCCATTAAGTAAATGAAAGAGTATTGGGCAGAATCTACAAGAATCTGTTCCCCAGGAACCAATTCCAGAATTGGCTCATTTGTTTCTAACATTAGTTTATCTTCTTTTATGTATGCCTTTAGGATTGCAATATTTTTCTTCATCTCTTTACCTCCATTGTCCACCTACCTATTTTAGCATAATTCATCCATTTCTCCCAAGGATTGATGTTTAAGTTGGAAGTGAGATAATAAAGAAAACACTTAGTTGAAAGGAAGTTAGGCATGAAGCAAAATATTGAAATCGAATTTAAAAATATGCTAACAAGAATAGAATATGAAGGCCTCCTTAATAATTTCAAGATAGACAAAAACCAAATATTTTCACAAGAAAACCACTACTTTGATACACCTGATTTTGCTTTAAAAAGTAAAAACTCTGCACTAAGAATTCGTAAAAAGGGCGGGGCTTACGAAATGACCTTAAAACAGCCGGCATCTGTAGGGCTGCTAGAGACAAATCAGATAATAGGGGAAGAGGAAGCCTCTGCCGCAATTCACCATGGGAGACTTCCAACAGGGATCATTCAGCGTCTTATCGAAGACTACCAAATTTCTTTTTCAACTATTGAATATTTTGGATCATTAATTACGGAGCGAGTAGAATTCAATTACAAACAAGGCTTACTGGTATTGGACCATAGTATTTATCTAAGTGAAGAGGATTATGAATTAGAATATGAGGTTGAAAACTATCAGGTTGGAGAAAAAAATTTTCTTGAATTCCTTAAACAATTTAAGATTCCTACACGAAAAACAGAAAATAAAATCCGCCGTTTCTATAGCAAAAAATACGAACAAACGAACCGTGATTAAATTCTTTAAATTTGATAAAGGGAAGTTTCAATTTGGAGTTATTTCCAACATACTACTGCCTCTTTCTCCTATTAAGAATTGCTCACTTGGTACACATTAATAATGTGTTCAGAGTGACAAATTCACATTTTCAAAGCAATTAATTTGAGATATGAAATAGGCATTGTTAAAATAAATCTACATAATACTTTAGAGGAGTTGTCAACATGATTGAGAGAAAGCTTTCACCATTTGAATCCATTGGTGAAGATACATTACACCATCTTGTGGACACTTTTTATGGACTTGTTGCACAACATCCTGATCTTGCTCCAATATTCCCAAATCAATTTACAGAAATTGCTCGTAAACAAAAGCAATTCTTAACTCAATATTTAGGCGGCCCTGCATTGTATACAGAAGAACATGGCCATCCAATGATGCGTGCTCGCCATTTGCCATTTCCAGTTACTCCAAAACGTGCGAAAGCATGGTTATCTTGCATGACTCAAGCAATGGACAAAATTGGCTTAAATGGTCCAACAAGGGACGAATTTTATTCAAGACTTCATCTTACTGCCCAACACATGATTAACACGCCTGATGGTGAGGTATTAGGTGAAGATCGTGAATAGTTCAAGATCTTCTGGCTCCAAGCAGCAATGTGGCGGAAATGAGAAAAAGCCAATTGAGATTTATATGTTTATTGACCCATTATGCCCGGAATGTTGGGCATTAGAGCCCATTTTAAAGAAGCTTCAAATCGAATATGGTCGTTATTTTTCAATTAAGCATATTTTGAGTGGTCGATTAGCCGATTTAAATTTGAGTAAGAAAAAGAATTTTGAGAATCTCGCTCAAGTTTGGGAAAAGACTGCTAGCAGGTCAGGAATGTCATGTGATGGAAGCCTATGGTTAGAGAATCCCGTCGATTCCCCATTTACTGTTTCAATTGCTCTAAAAGCAGCTGAATTGCAAGGGAGACGTGCTGGTCTTCGTTTCCTACGAAGAATACAAGAAGGCTTGTTTTTAGAAAAACTAAATGTTTCTAATCTTGAAGTGTTAAAAGATTGCGCTAAAAGTTTAGGTTTGGATGTGGAGGAATTCATGTATGATATCCATTCCGAAAGTGCTGCGAAGGCCTTCCAATGTGATTTGAAGATCACATCTGAAATGGATGTACAAGAAATTCCTACGTTAGTATTCTTCAATGAAAATGTAGAGGATGAAGGAATTAAGATAACTGGTTCTTATCCATATGAGGTATATGTCCAAATTTTAGAGGAAATGCTCTCTGAAAAACCAGAGCAATCTCCCCCGCCTCCATTAGAAACGTTTATGAAATTTTTTAAATTTGTTGCCTCAAAGGAAATTGCCGTTGTTTATAATATGTCTATTTCGCAAATTGAACGGGAGATGAAGAAACTACTATTAAAGCAAGTGGTCGAACAAATCCCCGCTAAATATGGAACCTTTTGGAGATATATAGAGGAATAAGAAATGTCGGGATTAACCGGCATTTTTTTTGCTGTATTAAACTAGACAGTTGATTTCCGCTCCAGGCGNNTTTTATACTGCAAGGCATTTTTCTATTATACGAACAAAGGGGATGGGAGAAATTTTTCACGGTTCAAACAAAGGGGTATATGTTTGTTGTGATCAACTTCACGTATATAATATAGCATGGGGTTAAAGATACTGACAATAAGTTTGTGCTTCATTTCACATAATTGTCAAAAATCATAATTTCCTGGAATGGACAATAGACATAATAGTACGAAGAATGAAAACTACTTTTTAAAAGGGTGGCCATGTTCGATGAGAAAATTCCCTTTCATTATTATGGTACTGTTTATTTTAATTGCTTTTTTTCTCCAAATACTCGCATTATTAAAGATCTTCCCTCTATTGCTTAGTACACCAATATTGTTTGTATCCATTTTTATTTTTATTTTTTATCTTAATGACAGAAAACGGTTTAGAGGATTTTAAAAGGGATGGATGCCAGCAGGCACCATCCCCTTTATTTATGCTTTTGATAACAATTGTTCTAATTCATTCAGTTTCTCTTCAAATACCTTACAAGCATTTTTGATTGGCTCTGCACTTGTCATATCTACACCAGCTTTTTTCAGCACCTCGATTGGATAATCTGAACTTCCCGAACTTAGAAAGTCAATGTATCTTTTGACTGCAGGCTCGCCCTCTTCTAAAATTTGCTTGCTTAATGCAGTGGCTGCACTAAAACCAGTTGCATACTGGTAAACATAATAATTGTAATAAAAATGAGGAATTCTTGCCCATTCTAATCCAATTTCCTCATCAATCACAATATCCTCATCACCGAAATATTTCTTATTTAATTCGTAATAGCTTTCCGTTAATGCATCCGCGGTTAATGCCTCATTATTTTGTGCCTTTTGATGGATGATGTGTTCAAATTCCGCAAACATAGTTTGACGGAACACGGTGCCTCTAAAGCCTTCTAAATAATGATTGAGTAAGTATATCCGTTTTTGTTCATCATCAATTGTCTTTAATAAATAATCATTTAGGAGTGCTTCATTACAGGTTGAAGCTACTTCTGCAACGAAAATAGAATAGTTACCGTAAGGATATGGTTGTGATTTCCGTGTATAGTAACTGTGAACAGAATGGCCAAATTCATGGGCAAGTGTAAATAAATTATTTACATTATCCTGCCAGTTCATTAGAATATACGGATGTGTACCGTATGCTCCTGAAGAATAGGCACCACTCCGCTTTCCTTTATTTTCATGCACATCAACCCAACGATTTTCAAAGCCCTCTGTTAATATTTTCGAATATTCCTCGCCTAATGGGGCTAACCCTTTAATGACTAAATCCTTAGCCTCATCGTATTTGATTTCCATTTTTACATCCTTCACAAGTGGAGTAAATAAATCGTACATATGAAGCTCATCAAGCCCAAGCACTTTTTTACGAAGCTTCACATAGCGATGTAACAAATGAAGATTATCGGTAACAGTATTTACAAGGTTATCATAAACGCTCTCCGGTATATTGTTAGCGGATAGGGCTGAATGTCTAGCTGAATCATATTTTCTTACTCGTGCATTAAAATTATCCTTTTTCACATTTCCACTTAATGTACTTGAAAATGTATTTTTAAATTCACCATACGTTTTATATACGGCTTTAAATGCATCTTTTCTTACCCTTGGATCTGAGCTTTCTAAAAAGCGAATATAACGGCCATGAGTAATTTCTACTTCTTCGCCATTTTCATCTTTGATAGATGGAAATTGAAGGTCGGCATTGTTTAACATTCCAAACGTATTGCTAGAAGCATCCATCACTTCACTCGCTTCAGCTAGCAATGCTTCCTGCTCCGCTGTTAGGACATGTGGTCTTTGCAAGTTAATTTCAGCTAGAGCATGCTCATATAATTTTAGTTCTGGTTTCTCATTTAAGAAGCTAGTTACTTTGCTCTCGTCTAGAGAGAGAACTTCTGGAACAATATAAGCCAACTGGCTGGCTGCTTGTGAATACAGATTTTTCATTCTGTCATCCAAGCCCTGGTAAAAAGAGTTCGTCGTGTCTTGGTCATAGCGCATATGTGAATATGTATAAAGCTTTCCAATTCGTTCTAACAGCTTGTCTTGGAACTGAAAAGCTTGATACAGTGTCTCTGCACTTTCCCCTAATTTTCCTTCGAATTCCTTAATCCCCGGGATTTGAACTTTTACCTCTTGAAACTCTTTTTCCCATTCCTGGTCACTCGAAAAAATATCTTCTAATTTCCATGTATCTTGTTCAGGGATTTCACTTCGTGCTGGCAGCGATTTTACTGCAGTTTCATTTGCCATCCTTCATCCTCCATTCTTTATTTGCCCTACTAAAAGAAATGATCATTACATTATATTCTCCTTATCTTTTCAAACTCCTTTTCACAATTGTCAGCTAGGAAACTATTTACACTTTTATATAGTATGCCTTTATAAATATTTTCATTTATTTATTTAATAGGATTCGCTGAAATTTTTGAAAAAATATCAACTTCGCTTCCTCTCTTTCTCGATTGGACTTTGGAATCGATATCTTCCGTTTCAATTGGTAACTAGTATCTCCTTTTCTTGATATAATACCCAATTGCTCTAACAGTAAAAGGTAATCGATAATGGCTAATAACGGATTAGTCTTTTCAAGCTGTGATAAATTTCTTACAACGATTTCTTTTTTCCTAATTCTCTTTTTTAAATGGCAGTTAATTTCATGAAGGGATATTAAATCATCGGGGCTTTTGGCGGCGATTATATCTATAAAAAAATACGTTTGCCAAATGATTGGTGGTGTTTGGAGAAGTAGTGAGTGATGGACGGGAAGACCAATTTCTGGCGGCAATAAGAAAAGATTAAGGTTTCTGTTATATATTTCATGGAAAAATGATTTATGCTGATTCCCTGGATGAAGAGCCCAATTCAGATTAAATTTTTCATTTTCACTATTCCAACTTGATAGATTAAACTGATTGCCCATCTTGGGTTCCAATAAATCACTTATGTCTATTTTTTTATAGGATAAAAGGAATGATTGGCGAAGGCATTTTTTGTGGAATAAGGAGTGATTGATTCAACCAAATGAAATTGCTGTTTTTCGGGGCAATATGATGGTATATAGAACTTTCCAGAAGAAGTGGTCCGTAAAAATAAGTACTGAAAGTTTGACAATACAACGATATTTCTCTTTTTAATGAGTATTTTGTTGCTAGAAAGAATCCATAGTGGAATGTACCCATTCTGAAGATATGAATTCGTCCGCTTAATAAAAATGCTCTCTGGAATGGTTGAGCATTGATACTCTAACGCGTATTTCTTTCCATTATGATTGAACATGATATCTGGTCGCTGTTGAATTTCCCTATCAAAGTACTCTAAAACGGAAGGAATCTTTTGTCTTATCAGCCACTGAAATAGTTGACGCTTTCCCTCCATGTGGTAATTCGATTCGTTTTCATAAAAATCACGGCAAGCTCCCCCCTGCTTATGGGCAAAATGAAAAATCCGCTGATCTCCTAACTTAAGCAAAACACTTTCCCCACAAATAGGGCAAAAAAATTCTTCTTTGTTACGAAGGGCCATAAGAGTCTCTTTTTTGTAATCAAGCCCTAGACAGATTTTTTCACCAATTTTTGTTTGTGCTGTTAACAATTATTTCTCGCCTCCTTCATCTATCATAATTCGCTATTATTATCATTAATTCCTTTTAATAGCAAAAAAAACTCGCCAATTCGACGAGTTTTTTATCAAGGCTTCTTAGAGTAAGGGCGATAGTAACCGAGCTGTTGATTCAAGTACTCTTAAACCCAGATGTCTTTCATGAAAAATTGTTTTATCCAGCTGTTTAGAATATTCAAGGTCATTTATATATTCATCAACTAGCTTCTGGGTACTTTTAGTCCGGAATAAGAATGCATTTACCTCAAAATTTAAATGGAAGCTTCTCATATCCATATTGGATGTTCCAATCGAGGCTAGTTCATGATCAACGATAACAATCTTACTGTGCATAAAGCCCCGTTGGTATTCATATACCTTAACTCCTGCTTCTAAAAGCTCTGGGAAATAAGATCTTGATGCATGAAAGACGATCCGTTTATCAGGTTTATTGGGTACAAGGAGCCGTACGTCTATACCACTTAGTGCTGCAACTTTTATTGCTGAAAAGATATCTTCATCTGGAATAAAGTACGGTGAAGCAATCCAAACTGATTTTTCCGCACTTGCAATCATTGAGAAAAAGATATTTTTGATAACACTCCATTCGTTATCAGGTCCTCCAGCAATGAGTTGAACACCACCGTGACTTTCATTATCATTTTGGGGTGACAAGTATTCGGCTGTTAGGAAACTGTGATTAGTCATGTAATACCAGTCTTGTAAAAAAATTAGCTGAAGTGTTCGAACAGCTTCCCCACGAAGCATTAAATGCGTGTCACGCCAAAAACCAATGTTCTTATCTCTTCCTAAATATTCATCTCCAATATTGAGCCCGCCAACAAATCCGATCGTCCCATCTATTATGATCATTTTACGATGATTACGGAAATTAAATTTATTATTTAAAAAAGGCAGTTTTACAGGCCCGAAAATCACCATTTCGATCCCGGCATTTCTTAGGTCGTTAATATAAGACTTGGACAACTGCCAAGAACCCACTGCGTCATATAAGAAACGAATCTTTACACCTTGATGGGCCTTTTCAATAAGAATATTTTTAATTTCTTGACCAATATGATCGTGACGAACAATATAATATTCAAGATGGATATGATGCCTAGCTTTTTTTAGTTGTTCTAAGATATGCTGAAATGTTTCTTCACCATTTGTTAAGATTTTTGTGGAGGTATCAAAGGAAATTGGACTATTTCCCAGTTTTTGAGCCAAATTAAATAATTTACCTTGGTGCTCCCCCATTAATCTAAGCTTTTCATCACTTCTTGGATCATCCTCACCTTCAACTGTCAAAAACGCTTGTTTATCTAAGAAATATTTCTTCCTAAACATCTTCTCTTTCCGATAATTTCGGCCAAAAAGGAGGTAAAAAATAAAACCAACCAAAGGAAAGCTACCTAGAACTACTAACCAAGTGATAGTTTGAGTTGGGTGGCGGTTCTCAAGGAAAATAACAAAGCCAATAAAAATAACTGACAGTGTAACCAAAACACTTAGGAATCCAAAGATCCCACTTGCTAATTGATCCTTAAAGAAAAACAATAGTACGGATAATACCGCCAAAAATATAATAACCCTTACTGTGTTTTTCAGTGCCCTCACCTACCTGAGTTTTTTCAGGAAACAGTTAATGTTAAAAATACCGATTTCAATATTGAAATNNGTTGTGTTTCAAAACCGTACTCAAGCAAAATACTCAATATATCGTCAATTTCATCTTCTTCAAATAAGTCTTCAGGAAATTCAATATATAAATAGTATTTTCCTTCAAAATGATACAGCATTGTCACTAAATCATCCAATCCTGAACGATTAGATAAGCTAATAACATCCTCAAAGTCTTTAAAGCCAATGAGGAATTCTAACGTTTCTTCCTCAAGAATTATATCTTCCTCATCTGAATGATTGCGATTATAATGATGATCCAAAAGATCTTCAATCTTATCATCAGCAGGAAAATCTTTTATTTTTTCATTAGGAATGGGGAGTTCAAACTTTTCTCCATCTTTTGACAGCTGTGCTTTGGTAACCAGAACCTCTAAGCCTTTATCAAGTGCTTGGACTTGAATCCAAAGAGGACCTTCAATTACAAATTCTTCCTCATCATGGACTTCATCCATCATTTCCCAAAAGAGTTCTTCACTACGTTCCCGATTGTACCAAATCTCTTCACGGTCAAAGCCTCTTTCCTCTATATCACCATATGAAATGTAAAATTTCACTGTATTTTCATTAATGCGTTCAATCTCCATTAACAACCTCTCCCTTCCGTTTTCCAGATTGAAGGGACTAAATACCCCCAAGCAGATACTGCCTTAGCATTTACTTAATTCAAAAAAAATTTTCATAGGGTGTAAAAAAGTAAATACTCGTGTACTTTTATTTTATGATAAAAGTACTAATAAGGGAAATAAAAAAGGCTGAAATCTAAAAAACCGTGTTAATGCCTAATTAACTTTGTTAAGATTTTCATTATATTGTAGCAAAGTGGAATAGAAACCACAAACGATATTATTCTTTATATACAAAAAAAGACCTCCAAAAGAAGGCCTATTTATTTAATTAACCATACGCTGTGCTTCGCGCAGCTGAAACGTTCTGACTCTTCTTGGGAGGAATCGTCTGATTTCATCCTCATTATATCCAACTTGTAAACGTTTTTCATCGATTATAATCGGCCTGCGCAAGAGACCAGGATTCTCTTTTATTAATCCAAATAAATCCTGAAGCGGCATTGCATCTAAGTTAACGTCTAATTTTTGAAATGTCTTTGATCTTGTTGAAATAATTTCATCCGTACCATCTTCAGTCATTCGAAGTATTTCTTTTATCTCTTCCATGGTTAATGGTTCGGAGAAAATATTTCTCTCTGTGTATGGTATTTCATGCTCTTCTAACCATGATTTGGCTTTCCTACATGATGTACAACTTGGTGAAGTGTATAGTGTAACCATTCGATCTTCACACTCCTCTTTTATTTGCGTCTATTTATTGATATATCCTGTATATTGAATTATTAAACCAATTTGTTATAATCAAGTTAAATCATCTTTCAATAATCATTATAAATAAGTAATTTATATCATTGATTATACACCACTGTTTCTTAAAAAGGTATCTTTTTTTCAAAAAATATTGTTAGGCGTAAACAATTCAAAAATTATTTGTTTCACTATATTAGACGAATAATTCTCCTAAAAGTTTCATATTTTTTTATTATTTCATCTTGAAATTTTTCAATAATCATTATTCATTTTCCTATAATGTTCGTCTATACAGTGTAAATAAGTGAGGTCATCAAGAAATAAATTGCTTTCATCACTTTAACAATTTATTTCTCTACGGTAAAAAACGATAAACCAATATTCTATTCTCAATTAAAAATCTGTAATGAAAACGCATTCATTAATTTTGAAAATCAAATCGAAAGTTATTTATTTTCCTCTTTAAATAAACGGTAAGTTCTTTTACAATAAAGGAGGGATATTAATATCGCGCTACGAATATTCAAAACAGCTAATAATGATGGGGGTTAATACTATGGGTGCATACATATTGGATTTAACTATTGTTGCTTTACTAATTGTAGGAATTACTGCCCTAATGGGTGTTATTACAAACAGTTTTGGTGAAAAAGTGTTTGGTGGTAAAAATCGAAGTGAATTTGTTGATGAAAGTGCTAAATACCAGACTGGATGGAAAACTGTCGGAGGCAATAAGAAATAATAAAACAAAAAAACGATCT
>NZ_JAGGQR010000052.1:11629-43484 GCF_018613205.1 Bacillus sp. ISL-46 | reverse complement strand
ATGCCTTTTGTCTACAATCTGGACTTTCCTAAAAAGGAAGGTTTTTTTCTTTTTTTATAAAATTTTAAAAATATAATTGAAAACATTTCTCATTTGCTGTTATTATATAAATGAAAATGATTATCATTATTATAGATACTGGAGGATTACATAAATGAAACTATTAAAAGTGTCAGGCACTCTAATTATATCTAGCAGTCTACTATTTGGATGTTCAAATAATACGGAGAAAACAGCAACTATAGAAAAGGTAAAAGACAAAGTAGTTACAAGTCAGGCTTCACTTACTGGGGTCACAGATGATTACAGGGCATATGCCTTAGGAGAAATTGAAGAATTTGTTAAGGCAACAGATGCCTTTACAACCGCTGTTGAAAATGGAGATATAGAAGAGGCTAAAGCTCTTTATGGGCCCGCACGGATGCACTATGAGCGCGCCGAACCAATTGCGGAAGTGTTCGGCGACCTTGACCCGAAGATTGATGCACGAGAAGGAGATGTCCCGGAAGCGGAATGGGGCGGCTACCACCGGATAGAAAAGGGCCTATGGATCGACAAAACGACCAAAGGATATGAACAATATGCTGAGCAGTTAATGAAAGATGTCAATCTTTTACGTGCAAAGGTAGATACCGTAGAAGTGACACCTGAATTATTAATAACCGGAGCAGTTGATCTATTAAATGAGGTTTCTACTTCCAAGGTAACAGGCGAAGAGGATCGTTATTCCCATACAGATTTATATGATTTTGCTGCTAATGTGGAGGGAGCAGAAAAGATTTACCAACTCCTAAATCCGGAATTAAAGAAAAAAGATGAGGACGTTTCAAAAGAAATAGAAGCGCGTTTCAATGATGTTTATAATCTACTAAACCAGCATAAAAAAGGCGAAGGCTATAAGCTCTATACTGATTTAACGGAAGCACAGGTTAAAGAACTAAGCCAGGCGATTGACGCACTAGCTGAACCACTCTCACAAATAGGACTTGTTACGGAGGCGTCTTAATTGGCAAAGAATAAAAACATCATCGATGAATCTACATCAATCGGAAATAAGATTTCGAGAAGAGATATCCTAAAAACGGCCGGTGTTGGCGGTGTCGGAGTAATTCTGGGCGCTTCAGGACTAAGCGGTTTGCTTTCGATTTCTGAAAGCAAAGCTACCACCAAAGATGACCATGAGATCGTGCCCTTCTATGGAAAACATCAAAGTGGCATCACGACGAAAACACAAAACCATGTTTATTTTGTTTCCTTGGATGTAACTACCTCGAAAAAGGAAGATTTGGTTCAATTATTCAAGGATTGGACAAAAGCCGCAGCCTTGTTATCTGAAGGAAAAGCAGTGGGGGATTTATCGAGTAATGAGTTCCTCCCGCCAAAAGATACGGGAGAGGCCGCTGGGTTATCTGCTTCTAATTTAACTATTACATTTGGGGTTGGTCCTAGTCTGTTCGTTAAAGATAATCAAGACAGGTTTGGTCTTAAAGCCAAGCAGCCGAAAGAATTAGTTGACCTTCCTAAATTTCCGCTAGATGCGCTGGAAGAAGAATGGACCGGAGGCGACCTTTGTATTCAAGCCTGCGCCGATGATTTGCAAGTAGCCTTTCACGCGGTTCGAAATCTGATTCGAATTGCAAGAGGGAAGGCAATTTTACGCTGGGCACAAACAGGGTTTCAACGCACGAAACAAGCAGACCCCAAAAGTGAAACGCCAAGGAATTTGTTTGGCTTTAAAGATGGGACAGCTAATCCTGATGTAAACAATGAATCACAAATGAACAAGCAGGTTTGGGTTCAGCCTGGGGATGGCCCTAATTGGCTGGTGAATGGAAGTTACCTTGTTGTCCGTCGAATTCAAATGTTTATTGAAGTGTGGGACCGTACAACATTAAAAGATCAAGAAAATACCTTTGGCCGTTATCGTGAAAATGGTGCACCAATTGGGCAAAAAAATGAATTTGAAAAACTTGATTTGAAGCAAAAAAATGAAAAAGGCGAATATAGCATCCCTGCCGATTCGCATACACGCTTATCCCATGGGGACGGTTCCCAGCAGATTCTGCGCAGGGCCTATTCCTATTCGGATGGAATGGATCTGAAAACCGGCAGCTTTGATGCGGGTCTATTTTTCTTATGTTTCCAGCGTGCTCCTAGTAAACAATTTATTCCGATACAAAATAGATTGGCCAAGATGGATAAATTAAATGAATATATATCCCATAGAGGAAGTGCCATCTTTGCTTGTTTACCAGGAACGAAATCAGGTGGTTTTATAGGAGAAACACTTTTTAACTAAGGTTTTTCCTTTTATTAGAGGAGAGAGACGCATGCGACGATTTAAGACAAAAAGTAATACTATATTATTATTAATGATGTTTTTCATTCTTTTTCAAACAGTCCAGCCAGTGAAAGCGGCTGTGAATCATGATGAGCTTTTCGTTCTAATCGGCGATAGCTTAATGAAAGCCAAAGATGGCGACCATTCAGCAGTTATGAGAAATATGGAGCTGTTTGCTAACGAATGGGCATCGATTAAGAAAGAAGATAGTAAACAGGCTGAAAAGGTTGAACAAGAACTTCATGAGGTTCAAAGTTTACTAGCCAAAGAGAATGTGGAAAAAGAGGTTTTTTCAAAGAGTCTTTCCTCTTTATCAAGTGCATTGGTTCTCTATGACCAAGAACAAAATCCACAGGATAAAGAAAAAGGAAAAGAGCAAGTAAAGCAGCTGAAACCGCTCATCGCCACCTTGAAACAATCGATTGAAGATGGGAATCAGTCTGTTTTGAAAGCCCAATATCAAAGGCTGCTAAATAAATGGAATGCCTCTGAAAAAACGGTTCATGATGAAAGTATTGTCGCCTACGGTAACATTGAAAAATACTTGGCATTGATCCGAATTGCGATTACACAGGCTCCTGCTGATTTAGAGAAAGCTGAAACAAATGTAGAGAAACTAGACAAAGAAGTGGTGAATTTCTTGGCTGGTAAGGTTTCTACTCAGGTTAAAGGGGATTATTCACTATCCGATCTAACTACATTATTGAGTAATGCAGAAACACAGATTGCAAAAGAAAACTATAAGAGTGCTTCTGACCAGTTAACTGAAATACTAAACATTTGGCCAATGATTGAAGGGGATGTTCAGACAAGAGACAGTAAGTTGTATAGTGATGTTGAAACAAAAATACCTACAGCTATTAGTCTTATAAACTCTGCAAATGTTGATGGTCCAAAAGCAGAGGAGATCGTAAAGGAATTAAATTCCCGTCTAGCGCCGTTAATTAGTAAAACTGATTATTCTTTATGGGATGCCGCATTAATTTTGTTGCGTGAAGGGTTAGAAGGGTTATTAATCGTGGCCACATTGCTTGCCTTTCTGAAGAAAATGGGTCAGGGCGCGAAACAGAAATGGATTTGGGCCGGTGTTGGAGCAGGTATGCTTGCCAGTGCTGTTCTAGCCATTATTATCAATATTGTATTCTCACGAATAGTTGCTGCTTCTAGCCGAGAATATATTGAGGGAATCACTGGGGTTGTCGCTGTCATTATGATGTTAACCGTTGGGGCATGGCTCCATAATAAATCCAGTATCGGGAACTGGAATAAATATATTAATCAACAAATGGAGCAAGCGATCGCTAGAGGAAGTCTTTTTTCATTTGCACTGATTAGTTTTCTGTCAGTTTTCCGTGAAGGGGCAGAGACGATCATATTCTATACAGGAATCACGCCCTATATAAGCTTGCAGCAACTGGTTTTGGGTGTAATCCTTGCAGTAGGAATCCTAGTGATTGTGGGTTTTGCAATTATCTACTACAGTGTAAAAATTCCGATTCGTTTTTTCTTTAAGGCTGCTACCATTCTTATCTATTTCTTAGCCTTTAAAATTCTTGGTATTAGTATCCATGCTTTGCAAATTTCGAATGTGCTGCCGACTAGCACCGTACATCAGTTTCCGTTTATCGATTGGATCGGATTATATCCAACCTGGGAAACGACGATTACACAGTTATTATTAGTCACGGTTATTGTTTTATTAACATGGATGATCAGAAAAAAACAGTAATGGTGAACGTTTAAAGGGCTGCGAGCCCTTTTTTTTGTTCTCCTAAAAATTTTTCTCTAATAATCAAAGAACTTGTCTCATAAGTTTATAAAAGTGAGATGAGTATGGAGGAGAAAAAATTGGCTATTTATTATAAGGGGATATTCTTTTTAGCTGTAGCTGCTTTTTTGGGGGAAGGTATTGAAATTTTAGTAAATATGATTCTTGCTCGAGAGTTAGGACCACATGGGCTAGGTCTGTATATGTCCATTTTGCCATCGATCTTCTTAATTGTGTTACTATCCAGCTTTGAGTTGCCTGTATCGATTTCAAAATTTATTGCAGAAAGGGAAGATCGTTATCACCGAAATATCCTTCATCATGCGATTACGATTACGATTGTGTTCTCGGCTGCCCTTTTTTTAGCAGCTACTGTAATCATTCCGTTTATTCCTGTGTTTGACAAATATCACCCATACGTAAGATGGCTTGTTTTGATCTTAATACCCATCATTTCCTTCACCTCCGTCGCAAGGGGATATTTTATGGGCAAGCAGCAAATGGGGAAAATAGCAGTCTCAAATTTTTTAAGGAAAACGATTCAACTCGCAGGACTGTTCCTCCTTTTCCGTTTCTTTGCTTTCGACACAGCTGAGTCAGTGTTAATCGCGATTGGTACGTTTATAGGAAGCGAGATAGTTGTGTTCCTTTATTTAATATACATGTTTATTATCCAATTTCAGCAATTGAAGCGACAGCCATTTTCTAATATGAAACGCAAGGTAGTTCAGAAAAATCTAATGGCAGTTTCGATTCCAACAACAGGTCTTCGCTTGTTTTCAGCTTTTACTGGTGCCATACAGCCCTTTATCATTAAGGCAGCATTGGTTCGTTCTGGCTTGAGCGATACATTAGCGACAGAGCAATTTGGAATGCTGATGGGGGTGGCCATTTCGATAGGCTTTTTTCCGGGTTTTATTGCTCACTCGTTAATGGTCGTTCTAATCCCAGCTGTGTCCAAGACATACGCAGAGGGTGATTACCAAAGGCTCCAAAAAATGCTTCTACAGGTGATGAAGCTAACCTTTGTATATGGGGTCATATCCGTAGCTATTTTCTACTTCTTTGCACCCGAGTTAACGTCGCTATTTTTTAAATCAGAAACACCTGCCCTATTTTTACAATTACTCTGGCCATTTTTCTTATTTCACTTTTTTATCATGCCGATGCAGGCCTTTTTGTTTGGACTTAATCTACTTAAAGAGACCTTCATTCATATTATTTGGTCGACGATCATCTCTTTTTCGCTCATTCTTTTGCTTGCAGCCATGCCGGAATGGAGAATGAATGGCGTTATTATTGGGATGAATACAGGCGCTGTTTTGTTGGCCCTCATGCATTATCTAACGATCTGCAAGAAAATTGGCGTCAGTATTTTTATGAAAGGCTTCATTCAAAATACTACTGAGCGATAAACTCCTGAGAAATTTTCTTTATAACTGTAGGGGTGAATGCTGTCAATTCCGTCTAATAGAACGTAGATCATTTTAAAGATGGAAAGGATGGAGAACATGCTTGCTGGAATTGTCCCATCATTTGAAGAAGTGGTTATGGAACATGGAAGATCCATTTATAAATATATTTTGTCTTTAGTGAAGCATAAAGAACTTGCAGAGGACATCTATCAAGAGGTATTACTCTCAGCTTATTTAGCATATCCTTCAATTAAAGAGCAATCTAAATACAAAGGCTGGTTTTTTACGATTGCAATCAATAAATGCCGTGATTATTGGCGGAAGGAAAATAAATCTAAGCAATTTTGGAAGGAAGGAGTTTATTCCTATTCAGCCTCATTCGAACCAAGCGTCATTCCAGAAGAGGAAGTCTTACATAAATTTTCTGCTGAACAGATGGCTGAAAAGGTAAACCTATTACCGGAAATTTACCGTTATCCTATTTATCTTTATTACTATCAAAATTTCTCACTCATTGAAATCGCGAAGAAAAGTAATCTGCCAATGTCGACAGTAAAAACAAGAATGAAAAGAGCGAAGGAGAGACTTCGCCCAAAAATGCAATCACTCGCATAATTGCTTCATCAAAGAATATTCTTTGCAAAGGAGAATGTTGAGGATGACAGGAAATGAAACAAAAAGGTCTCCGGTACAGTTACTTCCGTATATTTCAAAGCAATATTACAACCGTTATACGCCTATCGATCATGCGGTATGGCGTTTTGTCATGAAACAAAATCATTACTTTTTAAAAGATATCGCCCATCCTGCATATGTGAATGGCCTAAACGATTCAGGAATTAAAACTGAATCGATTCCAAAAGTAGATGACATGAATACCAGTCTAGCAAAAGTGGGTTGGGGGGCCGTCACGATTGCTGGGTTAATTCCTGGCACAGCGTTTTATGGCTTTCTGGCAAATTGTATTTTACCAATTGCAACGGAAATAAGAAAAATACAAAACATTGCCTATACCCCTGCACCGGATATGATCCATGAGGCAGCTGGACACGCGCCCATTTTATTAGATAAATCATATCGGGAATTTGTTAGGAAAATCGGCGAAATGGGAGCAAAAGCACTCTCAAGTAAAGAAAAGCTAGAGGTATTTAAAGCAGTTCGTCATTTAACAATTGTTGCCGAAGATCCAAATTCTACACCAGAGCAGGTTAAAGAGGCAGAAAGACTGGTAGCAGAAGCTAGAAAGAAGGTCAAAGGTCTATCAGAGGCCGATCAAGTTTCAAGGCTTTTTTGGTGGACGGTAGAATATGGATTAGTTGGTGACCTAAAGAATCCGAAAATTTATGGAGCTGGCCTACTATCATCAGTAGGTGAGAGTCAAAGTTGTCTGGCTGATGATGTCAAAAAGATCCCATTCTCAGTAGAAGAATGTATTAAGACACCATATGATGTCACAAAGCCGCAGCCGCAACTATTTGTTTGTAAGAACTTTGATGAACTAGCAGCGGCTATTGATCAATTTGCTTCTACCATGGCATTTCAAAAAGGTGGAACGGAAAGCCTAGAAAAAGCTTTGCAATCTGATAATCTCGCAACTGTTGTCTTCTCTTCAGGGTTGCAAGTGACCGGCACACTAACAACGATTTTGAAGGATGATAAAGGGGAAGCTGTTTATATCAGAACGAAGGGACCTACAGCACTATCGCTTGATCAGAAACAATTAGTGGACCATGGCAGAGAGACACATCATAAAGGCTTTGGGACACCAATAGGCAAACTTGAAGGAAAGATTGTAATTGAGAATAGCTCGCTTGATCACTTAAAGGATTTAGGCATTATTGAAGGAAACGAAGCAGTATTGAAATTTGAAAGCGGTGTCAATGTAAAAGGGATCGTGAAGACTATTTTGTTGTCTGCAGGTAAGCCGATCTTAATCTCATTTAAGGATTGCCAAGTAAAATTCAAGGGTCAAGTCCTTTTTGAACCATCTTGGGGGACCTATGATATGGCGGTGGGAGCAGAAATTACCTCTGTTTTTGCAGGCGCGGCTGACCCAGACGGTTACTTTGACTGGCCAGCAATAGAGGAAAGAAATGTTGTAGAGGAAACAGTAGTGCAGCAGAATTGGAATCAACTAGAAAAGCTATATGAGGAAATCCGCAGTTTACGTGAGAGTCCGGTGTGGAATGAACAGAGTTGGTCCAGCTTGGAAAAAGTAATATCAACCTTGGATCAGCAGTACCCCAATGAGTGGTTATTGAGGCTTGAAATACTAGAACTCTATAAGAAGCACAATGGCAGCCATCCCAACGTTAAGCGTATAACTGAAATGTTACTGAAAAAAAACTGGGAAAAATCAATAAAGCAGGTGATTCAGCGCGGATTCACGTTAATATATAATAGCTAAAAGCAAAAGGAGCTTGGATACCCAAGCTCCTTTCTCATGCTGTCTAGCTCCAGCGCCCAGCGGCTAGTGGACTTCGCTCTCCGCCCTACGATAAGTCAACATCGGTTCGCTCCGCTCACCGTGTATTCTTTATCTCAGTTGGAGCGCTCCAGTCGATACGCCGCTAAACGGGCGCTTCCGCTTTCCTAGTTAATCCTTGCTCGAAAGAATCCCCAAAATACGAAGGATGCTGACGAAAAGGTTAATAAAATCCAAATATAAGTTCAATGCCATCAATGGTACTTCTTCCGGTCTTACACCGTAATGCTTCATTCGGCTGAAATCAAAAAGAACATAACCGCTAAACACTATCACTCCAATAATTGAGAAAGCAAGCATCCCTGTGGAGCCTAATGGAAAGAAGATATTAAAAATGGAAATGGCCACTAATGCAAGCAAGGCAGCAAGCAGGAATCCTCCTAAAAAGGAAAAGTTTTGTTTTGATTTAGTCGCATAAATAGCAACACCTGTAAAAACAACCGTTGTACTGGCGAATGCCATAACAACCACGTTAGCACCTGCTGTAGCTAAGTAATAAGCTACGATTGGATAAAGGGTTATTCCAGATATAAATGTAAAAATGTATAAGAATGAATAAGAAATCGCCTTTTTGCGTCTGAAAAAAAAGGCAACCATGAGCATGACAAATTCTAAAATGGCTAATGGCATAAATAGGCTAGATGGAACAAATACTCCTGCCATTGTACCCAAGAAAGCAATCGCAAGCGAAAGGGCAAATGTTCGTAAAACAGATGGCAAAAATTCAGTAGATGTTTGAGTATACAAATTTTTCACCTCAAAAATTATTTATTACTAACATATACGATGATATGGTCAAGATGTTTCATTTTTTCTTAAAAAATCTTTATCTTCTTTTAATAAATCGCGAATTTCTGCTAAAAGCTCTTCCGTTCGGTCCACTTTCGCAACAACCGCTGCTGGTTGCTCTTTCTTATTAAATCGGTTAAGAAACTTCACAAAGAGGAAAATGGAAAAAGAAATGATTAAGAAATCAACGACTGTTTGGATGAATTTACCATATGTTAATTTACCATAGGCAAGATCAGAAAAATCAAAATCAACGCCTCCAATGATTACCCCAACTAAGGGCATAATTATATCGGCGACAAGAGAAGACACTATTTTTCCAAATGCTGCACCGATAATAACCCCGACGGCTAAATCGATGACATTGCCCTTCATGGCAAATTGTTTAAATTCACTCCACATAAAAAACATCCTCCAAGCTTTTTTCTTAATTGTACATTGTAACCTTCATCACATATAATAGCAAACCATGTATTATGAAATTAAGTTCATCTTAATCGCCTTTACAGCTGCATCAATCCGGTTTTTTGCAGCTAATTTTTGGATGATTATAGAAACATAATCACGAACCGTATAGCTGCTTAGATGAAGAATCGATGCAGCCTCGTTGATAGATGCACCCTCGGCGATCAATTTTAAAACCTCTTTCTCACGTTGTGTTAAGACGCCATTTGAGTTCCCAAATTGTTGAAGTGTCTCATCTCCAATAGAGTAAAGTAATTCCCCAGCATAATGACCAAATTTTATTAATGTGGCCAAGGTTTGAATAGAAACTTCAAATTGAGACTCTTCCCCTTTGTCCAAAAGGGCAATACCGATCAGTTTGTTTTTTGTTGGAACAAATATTGGTAATACCACTAGTGACTTTAATTTATATTCCTGGACATATTTGTTCGGTAACACTTCAGCAGCATCAGCAAAATAAAGGGGCTGAGAATGATTTAATAAATGTAAATATTTCTTTAGTAAGGGGATCTTAATTAATTCTTCCCTAATCTGCTGAATAGTGGGATTGCTTACATTATATCCAGAAACTCCGACTCCTTTGTCCTCGTAGTGATTATACATAAATAGGGCACAGCGATTAAAGGGCATATATTCGACTAAGCCCTTAGTTATCGCCTTAACCGCCTCATCCGCACCTCGGGTTCGTAACAAGTGCTGTAAGAAGAGTAGTGATGCATCTTTCCATTCCATCTTACTTTCAAGATGATGTAGTTTTAGCTGGCGTAAATACATCCCTCTAATAAAGTCAATTTCATGATTGCTGACTGGAAAGTCTTCACGTTGCAGCCCGATTAACAGGGTGTCATTCAAACAAGGGATTTGTACAATGGAAGCCCCGTCGCTTCCTGTTCCTAATAGTCTAGCAATTGCGGTTGATAAGTGGTCTATTTGATTAGCCTTTAAACCTTTGGACATTTCAATTAAAGGGCTAGCTACTTGAGTTAGTTCAGAACAGACCACACTATCCACCTGATAATCATCCTGTCCCTTATTAATGACAGCTATCCAATCCATTGGAATGACGTTAGTAGCGATAATTGTTTTTACCCATTTCTCATTCCGATCTTCTATGTCTTGTGTTAACAATGTCTGGTCAAGTATTCTCGAAAAAAAAGATTGGACTGCCTGATGATCGAGAAATGTGGAAGCTTTATTTTCAGATAATAGCCTGTGAAATATATTTTCAATCGTTGTTAACAAAAATATCGTCTCGTTTTCATCATATTTGGTGGCGAAACGATTTTTCCATTCAGAAAGCAGGGAAAGGATGAAGGAGTCTACACTAGGGATTTTATCGTTAAATACTTGTTCGAAGGCAATCTGGATGATGACAGTAAATTCATCAACTAAACTGTCCTTTCTGTATTTTAATGTGGATAGAACTTCCTTCCATTCTTTCATGAATGGTTCACTAAGCCCGATAAGAATAGATAGTCCCTTTTGTATAAGCTGCTCCACCTTGTGCTCCATGTTGGTACCACCTCCACCAATATCCGTTTTTATATTCTTCGGTGGAATATTTTTCAATATGTCCGTAGTAGTAATCCGTACCCGACATTTGACGGGGTACAAGTTTTAATACGATATATTTCGTGATTGTGGTGGTGAAATAACCGTAGTAAGGTATTAAAAAGAATATTATTATAAAATTCAGAAAGTAGGAGGGTGTTTATGGAAAGTTCAATTCAGCTTGTTGAGGGGATGACAAGTAAAAGAGTTTTCTGGTCAGCTTTAGGGTCGGGAATTCTGGTATTAGCGCTGTTATTAGTCTCATTTGGAATCTCGGGGGTAGCATACGCTGTCCCAATTGCTGGTGTGGGTGACTTTTATGTAGAGTTTGATAAATTGGAGGGGAATGGCTACACCTTTTTTCCAAAAATGGGTGAAACAAGCAGCGAAGATTCGGCTCCACAAGGCACAAATTTAATAGAAAATTTGACAATTGATAATTTGCAATTATACAAGGATTTCAAGGTTGGCGGGCAATGGATTCGAGTCAAGATTACGGCCTCCAAACCTGTACAGATTACCGGATTACAACACGATGCAGGTCTTATTGAAGCGGATGCAAAATTCCAAAACTTAGCGCTAAAAGAAAATCATAGCGATGATTGGCAAAAACAATTCCAACAAACCTCATCGAAAATTACCTTAGAGCATGCAAAGCTGAAAACACACTATCTGTTTCAGAAAACGATTAATATGAACGGGATGAGACTGACAGTTGAAAAGATTAATAAGAAATAAGAAATGGAGGAAAATAGATGAGATTTACTAAATGGCGAAAAAGCCGGCCGCTGTGGGGTGCTTTGATCACAATAATCAGCGGAGTCATGATTTTATGGGTGCCATTAAACCTGTATTTAAGTACATTCCTTCCAGGGTCGATAGCTATCATAGGCTTACTTTTTGGCGGACTACTTACATTGATTGGAATTGTGGCCTTATTCTTTCCTAATGCTTCTAAAATTCTAGGAATCTTTACTATTTTTCTATCCATACTTTCTGTTATTGGAGCATTAGGTGGGTTCCTTATTGGCACGCTAATTGGAATTATCGGCGGGGCATCGCTGATGGCATGGCGGCTTGGACCAGTGAAAGTAAAAGAATCACCCCCAACTGATCTAGAAAAAACGGCCCAGACTTTCTAAAGGAGATCAAAATATGTGGTTAAGCAAGCTGATCTTATTAAGCTTATGTCTCCCGTTGATAATTTTAACAATTTTCACTAATGGTGGAGCAGTAAAAGCGGAAGAACAAACTACAGATGGTTTTGTAATTGAGGCAGACCGAGTCGTTGGTTCGGGTATGACTGCAAACATTATTAAACAAGATACCTCTACAAATAGTGGTAAACTAATGCTGCGGTTTCATTATAAATCCGCAATCATTTATGGAATGAAATTAACCAAGCAGGTAAATTCCCCAAAGGGTCCTGTAAGTATTAGTTTAAAAGCAAATGGACCTGTTAGTGTAAGGAATATGACGGTTGATACATCGGCTATTGTGTTTAAAGGGGCTTGTGTAAAGGCATCAGAAACTGTTCCAGAGCTTGGGATGGAGCAGGTGGTCATGGTGGCTCATTTTATGGAATCCGAGAATATTATTATTAAGCAGTTAGTTCTTAATACGGTTTCCGGTCAATCATCTGCACCCAAGCCAGGAAGGTTGAAAATTATTCAAGATTTAAGCTCTCTTCCACTTCATCAATTGGATAAAGAGCTTGATAAAATTTCTAGTGGACATATGCCTCTCACGTGTGAAGAGGGTTCCAAAATAGTGGAGTCATCTGATGCGATTGGAAAAATCACTGAACCGGTTGAAGATGTGATTGAAGTCATGACCAATCCATTGAAAACGGTTCCAAAACCATTGGAACCGATAGTAGACCCATTCAAGCCAATAGTGAAGCCTTTAGAACTAGTAACAGAACCACTTGAGCCAGTTTTGAAACCGCTCGAGTCTGTAACAAAAAAGCTTGAGACGGTTTTGAACCCACTTGAGCCTGTAACAAAGTCGCTTGACCCAATTGTCAGCGGAACTACGGAAAAGGTGGAACAGATTGTAAAATCCGTTTGTGAACAAATGGAGGATGCAAAGGGAGTAATCAATAAGGAACTGGCCTTGTCTCTAATTGATGAAGCCATTGAAAAGAAAATATTATTGAGTAGTGTCTGCCGAGGTGACACATCACTGACAAAAAAACTTCAAAGCTGGGAAGAGGGTTTATTAAAATCACTCGGTCTTATTGATTTAATAGGAAAAGTCGTACCTGAGGATCCAATTGAACAGTTGAATAAAATGCGTGAAAAAGTTGCAAAGGAAAAGGAGGGAGCCATTATTTTTTCACCATAGAAAAAAGAGCAGGGAGCCTGCTCTTTTTGTGCATAGATTAGAAAGCCCAGTTTCCGCCTCGGAATACGGGTTCTGTTTTTCCATCAGCAGTAATTCCATCGATGTCCATCTCCGTGGAACCAATCATGAAATCGACATGGGTAATACTTTCGTTCAGACCGTTCTCTTTCAATTCTTCGGAAGACATTTTCTTGCCGCCTTCAATACAAAAAGCATAGGCACTGCCGATCGCTAAATGGTTTGAGGCGTTTTCATCAAACAATGTATTGAAGAAAAGGACATTTGATTGGGAAATTGGTGAGTTATATGGTACAAGTGCGACCTCACCAAGATAATGTGAGCCTTCGTCTGTATCGACAAGACGCTTAAGGATTTCTTCGCCTTCTTCTGCTTTTACCCCAACAATTTTTCCATTTTCAAACGTAATCGAAAAGCGGTCAATAATATTTCCACCATAGCTTAAAGGCTTGGTGCTAGCAACTGTACCATTGACACCTGTTCTATACGGAACAGTGAACACTTCTTCGGTCGGCATGTTTGCCATAAACTCGAAGCCTTTTTCATTCTTACTGCCTGCGCCCACCCAGATGTGTTTTTCCGGAAGTTCAATCGTTAAATCTGTACCAGGAGCAGTGTAATGAAGCTTTTGGTATTTTTTTTCATTTAAATAATGAACTTTTTCATGAAGGGTTTCATCATGTTTTTTCCAAGCTTCTACTGGATTTTCAACGTCTGCACGCACGGCTTTGAAAATCGCATCCCAAAGTTTGTTTACTTGGTTTTCAGCAGGCTCATCTGGGAAAACTTTAGCTGCCCATGCCGGTGAAGCAGCTGCGATAACAGTCCAACTTACCTTGTCTGATTGTGCAGCCTTTCGATATTTCGCCAGTGCTTTTCCTGCAGCTTTATTGAAGTTGGCAATCCGTTCTGGATTCACGCCTTTTAGCAAATCAGGGCTAGTGGAAATAACCGACATAAAGGCAGCACCTTGATCTGCTAGATCTTCCATTTCTTTGGCACGCCAAACAGGGTACTCAAGGAAAGCCTCATCGGGAGCTAAGTCATATTTTGTTCTCGTAACGGTATCGTCGTGCCAGTTAACGATGACATTTTGTGCACCAGTTTCGTATGCCTTTTTAACAATCAGACGAACAAAATCGGCCGCATCTAAGGTGGCGTTAACGACTAAGGTTTGACCTTCCTGAACATTTACGCCAACCTTAACGGCTAGTTCAGCATATTTTTCAAGTTTTTTTTGAAATTCACTCATATGTACGTCTCCTTTTTCCGAATCTTCCTATATTGTAGCGTTATTAATTGGAAAAAGAAACTAATAGCTATGAAGCAAGAGCCCGTCTTATAAAAACAAAAAAGCAGTAAAGATTCTCATCTTTACTGCATCTTGCTGCCGTACACTTTTATATTAAAATAAACACCTGCGGAAAATAGGACTAAAAATGTAATAATTCCTGACAATGAAGTTGGAGCCATGAACTGGGATAATTCCATTGTTTCCACCGCCCTAATAATATTAACTTTTGTAAGTTAATTATAATACAAATTAGGCAAATGTGAACATTTTAGTACAATTTTATATGAATTATTGACCCTTTTTTACATCTATGTTCCTATTTTTTGCTTTTCAAACGAATAAAACATTACCCAATACATCCCAGCACTTGAAAGAGCAAGAATCGCTATGACGGAAAATGTCCAACCATAGTTTTTGATCATACCATCATATTATCTAACTGGAAGAACATACAACAAAAATGGTAAGCACATGGATTGTGCTTACCATTATGGTTAGTCTTGATTTTTTAAGGCTTGTTTCAGTAAATCACCTAAGCTTGTTCCAAAATCCTCCTTTTGCGTATATTTCTGGACAAGTTTTTGTGCTTCTTTCTTATTGACAGCTTTTTTCTTGTCTTCTGCTTTTTCAACCACATTGCAACGGCGGCATTGGAAGTAGGCGCCTGCCTTCCCATCATGAATCTCCATTTTTTTATGGCACTGTGGACAGCGGCGATTGGAAAGCTTCGGGTCCTTTCTTTTCCGGTAAGAACACTCAGGACTTGAGCAAACAAGAATTTTCCCATCCTTTGTATTTCTTTCCTTTAAGAATTCATTGCATTCCGGACATCTAGAACCAGTTAAATTGTGGGCACGATAGGATTTTTCACTTTTTTTAATTTCGGAAACAAGTTGCTCTGTTTGACGGCGAATTTTTTGTAAAAAGGCTTTTGGGTCTGCCTTTCCTTTTGAGATTCGTTCCAGTTCCTGCTCCCATTTGGCCGTCAGTTCTGGTGACTTTAATTCATCATTGACAAGGTCAATTAGTTGTTTGCCTTTTTTCGTTGGATGAAAGCGTCCATTTTGCCGTTCAACGACTTCTGTTTCCACAAGTCTTTCAATAATTTCAGCTCTGGTTGCTGGGGTTCCTAAACCAAATTTCTCCATTTGAGCTAGAACATCCGCTTCAGAATAACGATGCGGTGGTTCGGTCCATTTTTGGTTGATGGAGCTATTTTTTACCGTAAAGGACTGACCTTGGGCTATTCTTTGCAGGCCTGTTACAGCATGTTCGGTATCTTCTTTTCCTAAGACTTTCTTAAAGCCCAAATCGATAACATTCGTCTCTTTTGCTGTAAATGTCTCACCTTCGACCTTGAAGGTAGCCTGAATGGTTTCATATTCATAAGCAGGTAAAAACAAGGCTAAGAAACGTCTGGCAATGATATCGTATAGTTTTCTTTCGTCTGAATCGAGCTCACTAAGATTCAGACGTTGTTCCGTAGGAATAATGGCATGGTGATCCGTTACCTTTTCATTGTTAAAAACGCGTTTGGCAAGCACAATACCCCTATTTGCAAGAAGAGGGCGGACTTCATCTCTATATCCAGAAGCCATTCCTTGCAGGCGGTCTGTCATTGTGTTCATCATATCTGTTGTTAAATAGCGTGAATCGGTTCTTGGATAAGTAACCAATTTGTATTGCTCGTAAAGACGCTGTAAGACGGTTGAAGTCTTTTTTGCAGAAAAACCAAATCGCTTATTGGCATCACGCTGTAGCTCTGTTAAATCATAGGGTAGAGGCTGCGGCTCTGATTTTTTCTTTCGCTCAATTTTTTCAAGTGCAGCTTTTTTCCCATTGATATTCGATTGGATCGCTTCCGCTTTTACTTTATCGAAAATGCGCTTTTCATTGTCTCGTTCCCAATCAGTTGAAAGCGGGCCGATTTCTGACCGAATAGTCCAATATTCCTTTGGTACAAAGGATTGAATCTGCTGCTCACGCTCAAGAACAAGTGCAAGCGTAGGGGTTTGAACCCGACCTGCAGATAGAGGATCCTTGTATTTGGTGGTCAATGCTCTTGTCACATTTAGACCAATTAACCAATCCGCCTCTGCTCGGCAAACTGCTGAATGGTAGAGGTCCTCAAACTGTTTGCCTGGTTTTAATTGTTTGAACCCATCCTTTATAGCCTTATCTGTTTGTGAAGAAATCCATAATCTTTTTAAAGGTTTGTTCCAGTGGAGCTTTTCAAGAATCCAGCGGGCAACCAGTTCGCCTTCACGACCTGCATCCGTTGCAATGATGCATTCGTTAATATCTTTCCGTTTGGATAACGCTTCAATGGCACGGAATTGATGGTTTGTTTGCTTCATGACCATCAAGCCCATTTTTTGTGGAATGATCGGTAAATCTTCCAAATTCCATGTTTTATATTTCGTGTCATAATGCTCGGGCATTTTTAATTCGATTAAGTGTCCAAGGGCCCATGTGACAATATATTGATTGCCTTCCATATAGCTTTTATGTTTTTGATTGCAGCCAAGGACACGAGCAAGTTCACGAGCCACACTTGGCTTTTCTGCAAGTACGAGAGATTTCATAATTACTCCTTTCGGGTAAATCCAATTTGACCTTTTTATAGTATAACGGAACTTTCCTTTATTTTAAATCGTTGTAGCTCATACGCCGCTAAACCGGCGATTCCGCTTTTCATTATTATCGTACTAAAGTGTTATCGTGCTAAAATTCAGAAAATTAAATTGACAGATAAGCTTTTCATCACATACAATAATTAGCAATAAGATAGTTAAAGAATGGAATGATCCCATGTGGCATCTAATAATATTCGATCAATTAATCATAAAAGAGGCTGGACTCCAAATCAAATAGATTCGGAATCCAGCCTCTTTCTTTATTATACTACAGTGGTAGAGGAGAGGGACAAAATGATCACACTTACAGGTGGAAGCTTAACATTAGAGCAGATGAAAGATGTATTATATGGCAAGCAAAAGGTTAATGCTTCAGACAAGAGTATGGAAGCCGTCAAGAAGAGCCGTGAAGCAGTAGAAAGAATTGTTTCAGAATCAAAGGTAGTTTATGGAATTACGACTGGATTTGGAAAATTCAGCGATGTACTTATCGATAAGAGTCATGTTCAAGACCTGCAACTTAATTTAATTCGTTCCCATGCGTGCGGGGTAGGTGAACCTTTTCCGGAAATTGTTTCTAAAGCCATGGTCCTTCTTCGGGCTAACGCACTACTAAAGGGCTTTTCTGGAGTCAGACCTATTGTCATTGAAAAGTTATTAGAGTTAGTGAATAAAGATATCATTCCTGTCATCCCACAGCAAGGTTCCCTTGGTGCGAGCGGTGATTTAGCCCCGCTTTCTCACCTTGCCTTAGTTCTAATTGGGGAAGGAGAGGTATTTTACAAAGGTAAGCAAATCGATGCTTTTGATGCGCTCCAGTTAGAAGGAATTCTACCCGTAACATTGGAAGCAAAAGAAGGTCTAGCTCTAATTAATGGTACTCAAGCGATGACAGCAATGGGTGTTATTGGTTACTTGGAGGCAGAACAGTTAGCACATGAAAGTGAGCTGATTGCTGCAATGACAATGGAAGGGTTAAACGGAATTATCGATGCATTTGCAGAAGAAGTTCATGTCGCAAGGGGATACAAACAGCAGATTGACACAGCAGCGAGAATTCGTCGTTATTTAGGCGATAGTTTATTGACAACACAGCAGGGCGAGTTACGGGTTCAAGATGCTTATTCTCTCCGCTGCATTCCACAAGTTCACGGGGCATCTTGGCAGGCCTTGGATTATGTGAAAGAAAAATTAGAGATCGAAATGAATGCAGCAACGGATAATCCATTAATTTTTGATGATGGAGAAAAGGTGATTTCTGGGGGGAACTTCCACGGACAGCCCATAGCTTTTGCGATGGATTTTATGAAGATTGCCGTAGCGGAACTAGCAAATATCTCGGAAAGACGAATTGAAAGATTAGTTAATCCACAGCTAAATGATTTACCGGCTTTCCTAAGTCCTGAACCTGGTTTGCAATCGGGTGCAATGATTATGCAATATGCGGCAGCAGCGCTTGTTTCAGAAAATAAAACACTCGCACATCCTGCCAGTGTCGACTCGATTCCCTCTTCCGCAAATCAAGAGGATCATGTAAGTATGGGAACAATTGCTTCTAGGCATGCTTATCAAATTATCCAGAACGCACGCAGAGTTATCGCAATTGAACTAATTTGTGCCATGCAGGCGGTTGAAATTCGCGGGATCGAAAAAATGGCATCTTATACCAGGGGGTTTTATGATAAAGGCCGCGAACAGGTAGCTTCGATTAAACAAGACAGGGTGTTTTCCAAGGACATCGAAAAAGCAGCTAATTGGCTTAAAGCAGTTGAATTTTCACATTTTATTAGAAATTTAAGTGTGGAAAAAGGCGAATTCTAGGGATATAAAAAGGCGTGAAGTGCTCACGCCTTTTATTCTGTCTGGTCATTTAGTAAACGAGCAGTATCTCCTCGATATTCATCCTCATCTTCCACTCGATTTTTAAAGGCTTCCCTTACCACTAAAAATTCTTCGTCCCCAATTGCTTGTTTCGCATGCTTTTCTGTTAAACTGTCTTTTGGAAAATTACCTGGGTGGTTTTTCTTTTTATGTTCAAAATGTTCTCCACGTGCCAAATTCAACACTCCTTTCGTCATCAAAAGTAGCATTCCCTGATTGGAGTGAAAATAATTACTATTAAAAAAGAAAAAGCTGTCTGAAAGTGGAATCTATAAATAGATTCACTCTTCACCAGCTTTATCTTTCGGGGGATCTGGTTTACACATGCGGTCTAAGACATACCCAGCAGGGGTTAAGCTGTAATTGGGATATTTTTGTAGATGTTTGGCATAATTTGTTAGAAAGAAATGTGTGAAAATTAAAATAATACGACAAATTACAACACCCTACTAAAATAGCACTAGATATAATATCAATGAGGATTAAGTAAATCGACCTATCACATAAGAACGATAAGCTAATACAGTCATACTTAAGTTGTATTAGTATCAGAAAAAGGCAAACCTGTTGAAAAGCAGGGACGCAAAGCCGAGGATCTAAGGCAAGTATGACTTGTTACGATGGCCGGGCTACCTGGAATACACAATGTATTTTAGGAGTGAGAAAAATGGTTATTACAAAAAGTGAAGTAGAAGTAATCGATCAAGAATGGATGGAACTCATATTAGAAGCAAAAGACTTGGGATTATCCATAAAAGCAGTTCGTGACTTCCTTAGCCAACAAGAGGTTATGAGTTAATCACGGAACGACAGTGTACATAAATAAAAAAAGCATTCTACAAATGGGAGTATTTGTAGAATGCTTTTCTTTGTTCAAATTGAAAAAGACCTTTTCACAGGTTATTATTTATCGTCGTTTTGATTAATACGCCACTTGTTAAATTCAAGAAAATCACGAAATTGTTCTTTGGAAACACCAGAATTCATTGCATCTTTGACAAGATTCATCCAATCAATGTCTAATTCCGCTTTATTGACTTCTTCATGTATTAAATGATCAATAGGTATATTTAAGACAACTGCAATTTTTTCAAGAAACTTTATAGAAGGATTCTCTTGTTTGTTATTTTCAAGGTTACTTAAATAAGATTTTGCCACGCCTGCTTGAGCAGCAAGTTCGGAAAGTGACATTTTCTTTTCTAAGCGGAATTTTTTTACGCGATCACCGATCATAATTCTCACACACCTAATTATTATTCACTTTACATTAATTCTATCAAAAAGAATAGAAAAGTACCATATTAAGAACAAAGGAATATGACAAAAATATGAACTTCGAGAAAAAGTTTCACCAATAAAGTATTTTTGAAAAATTAACAGGATAGGGTTAATATTAATATTGTTGCCAATAGTGGTCAATTGTATAATTCACTAAAAGGATGGCTTTTAGACGAATAACAATTTTGAATATTATACATAAAAATAAACAAAAAGGAAGGGGACCCTCCTAAAATGATTGTCCTTAAATCACAACGTGAAATTGAAGCAATGAAAAAGGCAGGAGAAATACTTGCAGCTTGTCATAAAGAAATTGGAAAATTAATCAAACCAGGTATAACCACTTGGGAAATCGATGAATTTGTTGAAGGATTTCTTAAGAAAAATGGAGCAACACCAGAACAAAAGGGTTATAAGGGTTATGAATATGCAACCTGTGCAAGCATAAATGACGAAATATGCCATGGCTTCCCAAGGAAGGAGTCTTTAAAAGATGGGGACATTGTGACAGTGGATATGGTTGTCAATTACAATGGTGCCTTGGCTGATTCCGCTTGGTCCTACGCAGTAGGAAAGGTATCTGAGGAAACCGAACGTTTATTAAATGTTACAAAGGAAGCACTCTATAAAGGGATAGAACAGGCGATTGTCGGCAATCGAATCGGGGATATCGGGCACGCAATTCAAACCTATGTTGAAAGCGAAGGTTTTTCTGTTGTTCGAGACTTTATTGGTCATGGGATTGGAGCAGTGATACACGAGAAGCCGGATGTTCCGCACTACGGACTGCCAGGAAAAGGCGCAAGAATTAAAGAAGGTATGGTCTTTACAATTGAACCCATGGTTAATGTAGGTAGATACCAAACGAAGATGGATAACAATGGCTGGACGGCAAGGACCATTGATGGGAAATATTCAGCACAATACGAACATACACTTGCGATTACAAAGGATGGACCTGTCATCTTAACTGAACAGGAATAAAAACAAACCCGTTATGTGCAATAACGGGTTTTTAGCTTATTTTTTTCGGAGGCTTCCAAGCTCTTCTACTAAGGCCTGCATTTCATTAGGACTAAATGAATTTTTTCTAAGGACCATATCATAAATCTCTTTTAATTCCTCGTACATTTCTTCATCAAAATGCGAAGGTTTTATGGCTCCAAGGTTTAAAACCTTTAGCTTTTCCTTTATTTGCTCAATCATATATTCGACATTCTCAATTGATTTTTCTGATAAGTTCATTTGGGTCACCCTTTCCGCGAATTATTATGTCCATCTTTTCATGTTGAAAATTATATGTCAATAAAAAATTCCTAGGAACGCCCCCAATTTAATTTAGCCAAAAAAATGGATAAAAGTATCAGTTGGACTTGCGTGGCCATCCTCTATGAAGCAAAATAAATAAAAGAGGGTTTTGGTATTATTATCATCGGGTATTATTGATGATAATAATAATTAAGATTAAAGGAGAGGTTAACATGACAAAGAAAAATCAATTTTGGCGCGGAATGTTACTTGGAGCACTTGCTGGCGGGGCAATCAGCCTTTTAGATAAACAAACACGTGAAGTGATGAAAGAAAACGTACAAAAAACCACTACTAAGGTTACCTATATCATGAAAAATCCAGGAGAGATTACTGATAAGGTGAAGGAAACTGCAGAAAAATTAAAGACAACCGTTAAGCAAGTCAGTGAGGATATATCTTATATAACAGATAAAGTGGAAGAATTACGAGAGATAACACCTCAGGTAACGGACATTTTAAAAGAAACGAAGGAAACATTCTCAAAAAGTGACGAAGCACTCCTTTTTGAAGAAGTGTTAGGAGAAGAAAAAAAAATTCATTAAAAAGGAGGATGGAAATGGAAAAGGTGGGGAATGTTCGCTCATCTTTATTAAAATTACTTTGGCACCGGGTCGATGAAGATGATCTACCTGGATTAAGTGCACAGCTAGCATATTATTTTCTACTGTCCCTATTTCCGCTCCTGATTGTTTTATTTACGCTCCTTCCATATATTCCAATTCCCCATCAGGATATGCTTGGGATCGTAAGGGATTTTGCACCTGTCGAGGCCATGGACCTAATTGAAAAGAACGTCCATGACATAATGAATCATCGGAATGGCGGGTTGTTATCGTTCGGGATCATCGGTACGATTTGGTCGTCATCGAACGGTATTAATGCGATTGTGAAGGCTTTTAATAAGGCATATAATGTAAAGGAAAGCCGCTCGTTTATTGTCTCTAGAGGGATGGCTATTCTTTTAACTTTTGGTATGATCTTTGTTTTAATTCTGGCGATTGTTCTTCCTGTATTCGGCAGAGAAATAGGTGTTTTTTTATTTTCTCAAATGGGCTACACGACAGAATTTATTAAGGTATGGGACACATTAAGCTGGCTAGTTAGTGCGATTATTTTGTTTCTCATTTTTACAGGATTGTATTGGATTGCACCAAACGTAAAAATAAAATGCCGGAGTGCCTTTCCAGGGGCAGCTTTTGCTACCGTGGGCTGGATTATTTCCTCGATTGGATTAACCTTTTACGTTGGAAATATCAGTAATTATTCGCTCACCTATGGCAGTATAGGGGCAATTATTGTCTTAATGATTTGGTTATACATATCGGCATTTATTATTATATTAGGTGGAGAAATTAACGCTTTTTATAGTGAAAAGAATCGTAAGAATTGCTAATAGTTTCCTTCATGAAAATAGCCCATCTGTTCAAACTAAGATAGAAGGCAAACTAACTTCAGGGAGGTTCTTATTATGACAAAGAAGACTAAAAAAGATGGCGGTACAAAGCAAAAAGGTAAAGGTAGTAAAGGAAATAAAACTTCGGGGTCTGCGAACGGCTCGAATGGCTATCACTAATGGGTTAAATCCCATATGAAAATAAAAAGACCGGATGAATGTTCATCCGGTTTTTCCTATTTAAGCAATCGAAGACTATTTAGAATGACTAAAATGGTACTGCCTTCATGACCGATTACTCCATATGGCAAATCGAGCATCTGAAAGAAATTCGATGAGATCAAGATCATGATTACAGTTATAGAGAAAACCACATTTTGTTTAATGATTCTATTCATGCGTTTGGAAAGATCGATGGCCTCGGCAATTCGCGGCAAATCATTTTTCATTAGGACAATATCAGCAGTCTCAAGGGCAACATCAGTTCCTCCGCCCATGGCAATACCGACATTGGCAATTGCTAGCGCGGGTGCATCATTAATCCCGTCACCTACCATTGCCACAGTTTTATACTTTTCTTTCAAATCCTTAAGTTTTTCTACTTTTACTTCAGGTAAGCATTCGGCGAAAAATTCATCTACATGGCTTTCAGAGGAAATCGCTCGTGCTGTTTTTTCACTATCCCCAGTAAGCATGACCGTATGAATACCTTGCTTTTTTAAATGATCAATGGCAAGTTTTGTTTCCTTGCGAACTACATCCTTCATGGCAATGATCGCACTCAGTTTACCATTTATTTCAATGTATACAAGTGTATTGCCAAGACTTGCAAGATCCTTTGCCTTACCTTCAGCAAACTTGTCAACATGATTATTGCCAATAAAGGCAGCCTTACCAATTTTCCACTGCTCACCGTTAATTGTCGCTTTAACACCCCAGCCTGGTACATCCTCAAGACTTTCTGGATAAAGGAGATCCTTATTAATGCTTAATTTAACATAATTCACTATCGCGGTTGCAAGCGGATGGTTAGAATGGCTTTCAATTGAAGCTGCTTTCCAAATAAGGTCCTCTCGATCAAGTCCTTCCTTAACAATCACTTCAGTTACTTCTGGTTTCCCTTTGGTAAGTGTTCCCGTTTTATCAAAGGCAATTGCCCCTAGATGGCTTAAATTTTCAAGATGAACCCCACCTTTTACCAATATCCCATGTCTCGCTCCATTTGAGATGGCGGATAAAGTGGCCGGCATAATAGAAGCAACAAGTGCACAAGGGGATGCAACCACCAATAATATCATTGCCCTGTAGAAGGCTTCTTGCCAACTCCAGCCTAACATAAAGTGGGGAAGGAAAAACATTAATAAAACAACGGATAGGACAACTTTTACATAGGCTCCTTCAAAACGTTCAATAAACAGCTGTGAGGGAGATTTCTCGCTTTGAGCTGATTGAACAAGCTGTATGATTTTGTGAAAGAGGGTATCATGACTCGCTTTTGTCACTTTAACAGTAATTGAACCAGTCATGTTAACGGTACCCGCGAAAACGTCTTCCTCAGTTCCTTTTGAGACAGGCATGGATTCGCCGGTTATTGCAGCTTCGTCGATATTCGTTTGTCCTTTGATGATGATTCCATCAGAAGGGACACGTTCCCCAGGCTTAATTAAAATAAAATCACCGACACGGAGCACTGAAACAGGAACCTTTTTTTCATAACCATTTGAGATAAGCAAGGCTTCTTCTGGCTGAAGCTTCATTAAAGAGGAAATTTCCTTGTGACTTTTATTCATGGTATAGGTTTCTAATGCTCCACTTACAGCAAAAATGAAAATTAGAACGGCACCCTCTGTCCAGTAACCAATAATTGCTGAACCTATGGCAGCAAAAATCATTAGCATTTCCACATTTAATTCTTTATTTTCATAGGTGGCTTCTATGCCTTCTTTAGCCTTGGCAAACCCGCCAATGATAAATGCCAGCAGGTAAGCAATAATGGAATCTGCTCCATTTCCGTACTTATCCAATATCCAGCCAGCAGCAATGAATCCACCGCTTAATCCAGCAGCAATCAATTCTGCATGCGGTTTGATTTTTTCTAAGAAACCTACTTTGTGAATACTCTTTGTTAGAGTCTTTGCTTCTGAATTCATAGGATCTCCCCCTCTCAATTTCCTAGTTGATAAGAATAATCAAAATCAATCCCCTTAAAAAATACGAAAGCTGTCATCAAAAGGATGACAGCAACAATTCTTAATTTTATCTTTATTTTCTTTCATCTTACCACATATTTTATGCATTAGATATGAATTTGCTCCACAATCTTCCATTAAGAATTTTGTTGTTCGAAAACCAATAAAGTCTTTTTTCCAAAAGCAAAGATGATGATTGATAGGGTCAATAGCATTGTACTAATGATATAGAAGAAACTCACATTTTGAGAGAATTTAATGAACAATCCCCCGATGATTGGACCACATAAGCTTCCAAGACTAAAAAAGATGCCGCATAACAAATTTCCTGTCGGTAGTAGGTTCTTTGGAACTAAATCTGTCATGTAACTAATGCCAAGCGAAAAGGTCGAACCGACTATCATCCCAGAAATGAGGAAAGCTACAAACAGCCCAATAAAGGAATGCACAAGAAAACTAGCAGCTGTAAAGCTGAAAAATCCAAGAAATAATATAGTTATTAAGATATTTCTACGCCCAACCTTATCACTAATAATTCCTAACGGAAGCTGGGTAAGGACACTGCCGATTGCAAAAGCAGATAACACCATTGAAACACTGGATACATCTATATTCATTCTTAATGCGTAGACAGGAAAACTTCCGTTTAAGGAGGATTCTAAAAAGCCGTAGGAGAATGGAGGTAATAAAGCAACCCATCCAAATTTTAATGCCTTTCTAAACTGCTTGATTGTGGCTAGAAATGAATTGATACCAACTTCTTGTTCAGGCAGTTCATTTTTAAGAGTAAAAACAAAGACCCAACCAATAAAACATAAAATCGAGGAAACAATAAAGGGCAGTGATTGATTTACGTTTACTAATGGTGTCATTAATGGCCCGGAGGCAAAACCAATCCCGAAGAACAGACCATACAGAGAAATATTACGTCCCCGCTTTGCAGCTGGGGAGGAGGAAGTAATCCAAGTCTGTGTGGCAAAATGGAGGGAATGATCGCCAATGCCAATCAGTAATCGGAGAGCAAACCAAAACCAAAATGTCTCCCATAATGGAAATAAAGCAAGTGAAACAATTACGATCCCGCCACCATAGATAATAACCGGTTTATAACCGTATTTTCTGAGAGGCATTTCCATGAAAGGGGACACAAGTAGAATTCCAATATAAAGTGCAGTAGCATTTAAGCCATTTAATGAAGGTGAAACGCCACTTTTTTCAAAAATTACTGCGATAAGCGGCAACAGCATGCCTTGCGAAAAACCAGATATGGCAACAATACTAACAAGAATCCAAAAACGAAGGTTATTTTTATTCATAGAACTTCCTCATTCAAATATTTTTAAATAGTTCCTAAATGATGGTAACGAGAAAATCCGCCATTTGCAAGTGAACAAACTCCCTAGACTTTTATGATTAGTTTAGGTAAATTAGGGTACAAAAGGAAAAAATATATATATTAGAAATCCGAGAATTTGGAGGGAATACGGTGAACAAGATTTTTATGCTTATGACACTTATTGGGGTGCCACTTTCAGTTATTGGCTCGCTCATGCATTGGTCAAATATCATCTTATTTATTATTTACTGTTTAACCATTGTTGCATTAGCCAGTTATATGGGGAGGGCAACAGAAAGTCTTGCGATTGTGGCGGGGCCACGGATAGGCGGTTTGTTAAATGCCACGTTTGGAAATGCGGTTGAGCTTATTATTTCTATCTTTTCGTTGAAGGCAGGACTTGTTGGTATTGTTCTTGCCTCATTAACGGGTTCCGTGTTAGGCAATTTACTACTTGTGGCAGGACTATCTTTCTTTATTGGAGGATTAAAATTTAAGAGGCAGACATTTAATGTGTACGATGCACGTCACAATTCGGGACTGCTTATGTTTGCTGTTATAATCGCCTTTGTTATTCCAGAGGTTTTTTCGATAAATATGAATGAGACAAAAACACTTTCCTTAAGTGTTGGCATATCAGTCATTCTGATTGTCCTTTATCTAGCGGCCTTATTTTTTAAGTTGGTTACCCATCGAGGCGTGTATCAGCCCAGTACTGAAAAAGTGGCTCATGAGGAAGAAGTACCAGAATGGGGAAAAGGAAAGGCCATCGCCGTTCTTTTCATCGCTACATTGGCGGTCGCATACATTTCCGAGCGTCTTGTTCATACCTTTGAATATGTAGGGGATACTCTTGGTTGGTCTGAATTATTTATCGGAGTAATTATCGTGGCAATTGTTGGTAATGCAGCAGAGCACGCTTCGGCTATAGTGATGGCATTTAAAAACAAAATGGATATTGCGGTGGAAATCGCAATTGGTTCTACCTTACAAGTGGCTATGTTCGTCTTACCTGTACTTGTTCTGATCTCTCTTTTCTTTGATACCACGATGCCGCTTCTTTTCAGCTGGCAGGAATTAATTGCAATGGTTTCATCGGTTCTCCTTATGGTTGTTATCTCTAACGATGGAGAAACCAATTGGTTTGAAGGGTTAACTTTACTGGCTGCCTATTTGATTATGGGAATTGGTTTTTACTTACTCTAATTTACATTAAAGAGACTCTAAGCCTAATGGTTTAGAGTCTCCTTTGAAATATATACTATTTTTAAATTCTTCCATGTACGGAGTTAATCATCTTGCATGGACTATCATAATAAAATATCTTTTTTGTAGGGTTAAGTATCAATCGCTTTTCTTTGGGCCATCAATCACCAACCTTCATGTTTATTTAGATACATGAACACGAGTGTTGAATCTCATATAAGACGGGAATCCCAACCTCCTTAATATTAATTAGGTAAATGGGTAGCAGATTGATTACAGCCCTCCTTACTTGATAGATTAAGTATATTATATAACGAAATTTTAATTTTGTAAATGTTCTGATTATTACATTTATGTTACTTTTCCCCTAAAAGGAGCCACAAATGAAATTATTAATTAGGTTTTTATTTTTTATTTTAGGTTTAGCTATTATGACTTTCGGAGTATGTATGACCATTGAAGTAGCCGATATAGGTGTAGGAGCATGGGACGCACTTAATGTAATCCTAACTGAAAAGGTTGGGTTATCAGTGGGAAAATGGGTGATGATTGATGGAGCGGTTTTAGTCATCGTAGTTTCTCTTTTATTAAAAAAAAGACCGGATCTGCTTTCATTACTAACTATTATTATTATTGGTTCCTTAGTTGATTTTTGGCTAGACACTGTTTTTGATTTATTTCAAGTCAACCAACTTATGGGGAAAATTGGGATGTTAATGATGGGCATCTTGATTATTGGATTTGGTGCAGCCATTTATATTCAGGCTAAGTTCCCACAAAGTCCAATCGATAATTTTATGTTGGCAATCAAGGAACGTTTTCATGTTAATTTAATGGTTGCAAAAACGATTGGGGAAATTACAGCCTTAATTCCTGCATTTTTTCTGCATGGGCCTATTTCATACGGGACCATAATTATCACCTTTACGGTAGGGCCTGCCATTCAACTGTTTTTTCCATTTTTTGAAAAATTAATGGTCCGTCTTCAGGCGAAATAATGAAATTACTTGCTTGGATGGATAAAATACATCAACTCCGAAAAAACTACTATCAGACTGATTAATGCTATTAGTGAAAGGAGTTTAACTCGTGAAGAGAAATGTCTCTGTTCTTTTGACACTGCTATTAATGTTAACTTTTATTCCGTCAGGGTATGCACAAAAGGTTCCGGTGAAAAAAGTCTCGGTTAAATATCAAGTCCCAGCTTCGGTTCGGAATATCACCAAGGAAAATACTTATCCGAATTCGACACAGGATCTGCCATTACTGCAACCAAGTGAATTAACTAAGAAGTTGATTAATTCTTCAAAGGTCAAAATTGAAAATCCTGATTTAATCCGGATGTTGAATGAATCGAGTATTAATAGCACACCATTTGCGATTGGTTATCGCGCTATCGTTTACTTAGGCCAGTGGCCCTTGAATTACGAATCAACCGAAACCTCCCCGAATTGGGAGTTCCAAAAAATAAACACCAATTATTTCGATAATCGTGGCGGTAAAGTGCCGTATCAGATTAAGTATGTTCAGGAGTCGCAAAAAATCATCAGAGGCGGTCTAACGGCTAAAATCGCCAATGCCGAAGATGTGAAAAAAATGATGCTATTAAAGGCGATGGAAAAAACGAATCTTCCACTTTCGTTTGATACGATTATTGGAGCAGGAACAAAGAATGATCATATTTATAACATCCCTCCTAACCGCCTAGGCTACTTATACGCTTATGCACCAGGTGTGAATGAAAAAGGAAAAGTAACCTACGGTGAAGTCTACTTAATGCTAAAAGGAAGCAAAAAGTTTATCGTAATTAAAAATGTCACGTCCCAAGGGATTGGTGCATGGATTCCTGTACAGGATTATGTTTCCTTTGGATTTGCTGCATCTGAAAGACCAAGATGACTTTAAAGTTGAGGACTCCTCCGTAAAGGAGTCTTTTTATTTTTTAAAAATAGGGCAAAATAATAATAATCGATTGTCAAAGTATAAATTTTTCGGTAGGATGAGAACGTTAACGAAAAGGAGTGAATCAGTTTGGGTAATCCAATTGAAGATAAAAATACACAAGTGAATTTTTTAAAACAACGTTTAAACATGTTCATTGACGTGCTCGATGCCATTGATCCTGAAGATACGGATCTTGAAGATATTGACCGCTTAATTTCAATGTTAGATGATATGGAATCAAAATGCAGAGAATTTAATAATCGCGAAGTGAGTGAGTCTGTTTAATCAACAGGCTCTTTTTTTATTTTGGAGGGAGGTGAGTTTCCTTATCCAAAATTTACATGGTTTTTTTTCCGATTAACATGGCAACGGTTGCAAGCTAATCCTTTAATTCTAGAGGGTATAGGAGTATAATATAAACGTGCAAAAACGTTGAAAATTGAAAAAGATTATTGGGGAACATAGGGAGAGGGGTACTCGAATTGAATATTTCTAAATTTCAAGAAAGCATGTACAAGCTAGTCGTAGAAACATCAACAAAACTTCCTAAGGATGTACGCCGGGCCGTTAAAAGGGCGAAGGAAATAGAAAATGCTGGAACAAGTGCGGCGATGAGCCTTGCGACGATTACAAACAATATCAAAATGGCTGACGATCAAGTGTCACCGATCTGCCAGGACACCGGTTTACCAACCTTTAAAATCAAAACGCCAGTTGGTGTAAACCAGTTAGAAATTAAAGAAGCGATTCGCAATGCCATTGTTTTAGCAACAAAAGAAGGAAAATTACGCCCGAACTCGGTTGATTCACTCACAGGTGAAAATAGTGGTGATAATCTTGGTGCAGGGGTGCCAGTTATCAAATTTGACCAATGGGAAAAAGACTATATCGACGTTCGTCTTATTTTAAAAGGCGGCGGTTGTGAAAATAAAAACATTCAATACAGCCTACCATGTGAAATAGACGGTCTTGGCCGCGCTGGACGTGACCTAGATGGAATCCGTAAGTGTGTCATGCATTCCGTATATCAAGCACAAGGACAAGGCTGCAGTGCTGGCTTTATTGGCGTTGGGATTGGCGGCGACCGTTCCTCTGGATATGATTTAGCCAAAGAACAACTATTTCGTTCCGTTGAAGATGTGAACCCAAATGAAGAACTTCGCAAGTTAGAAGAGTATGTTATGGAAAATGCAAATAAATTAGGAATTGGCACCATGGGCTTTGGCGGCGAGGCAACTCTTTTAGGGTGTAAAGTCGGTGTGATGAATCGTATTCCAGCAAGCTTTTATGTGTCGGTTGCCTACAATTGCTGGGCATTCCGCCGTTTAGGTGTAAGTGTGAACGCGGAAACAGGCGAAATTAACGAATGGATGTACCAAGACGGGGAATTCATTGATTTTGCTGAGGAAGAGGCAGCGAAGGAAACGGCAGCTACATCTGAGGATGTTATCACGCTTGAGGCGCCAATTTCCGAAGAACAGATCCGTGCCCTTAAAGTTGGAGATGTCGTTCAAATTAACGGCATGATGTACACAGGCCGTGATGCAATTCATAAGTATTTAAGTGATCACGAGGCACCAGTTGATTTAAATGGACAAGTTATTTATCATTGCGGTCCGGTTATGTTAAAGGATGACGCTGGTGAGTGGCATGTTAAAGCTGCGGGTCCGACAACAAGTATTCGTGAGGAACCTTACCAAGGCGATATCATGAAGAAGTTCGGAACCCGCGCTGTCATTGGTAAAGGCGGCATGGGGCCGAAAACACTGGCTGCTTTGAAAGAGCATGGAGGCGTGTACCTTAATGCCATTGGCGGTGCGGCTCAGTATTACGCAGATTGCATCAAATCTGTTGAAGGTGTCGATTTAATGCAATTCGGTATTCCGGAAGCAATGTGGCATCTGCGTGTAGAGGGCTTCACAGCCGTAGTAACCATGGACTCGCACGGAAACAGCTTGCACGCCGACGTAGATAAATCTTCCTTAGAAAAATTAGCCCAGTTTAAAGAACCGGTTTTTAAATAAGGATATAGTGTTGTGAGGATAGATGTGAGATATTGCGTCTATCCTTTTTTGTTTCTGGAGAAGTAGTTTGTAAAAAGGTATATGGGTTAAAAATCCAGGAAATGTCGTAAGTTTCGTAAAAGATGTAGTAAGAGCCTGAAAATATGTAGTAAGAGTCTGAAAAGATGTAGTAAGAGTCTGAAAAT
>NZ_JAGGQR010000052.1:0-11600 GCF_018613205.1 Bacillus sp. ISL-46 | reverse complement strand
AAAATATGTAGTAAGTGCCAAAAAATATGTAATAAAGATACGGATTTTGTGGCTGATTCCCAGATATTATTCTAAATTTTGTGGGAAACTTCCCTAGGAGCAAAAATAGACACAAAAATGTCATAACAACTACTGAAAAAGTGGAGGTGGATTAGGATTTCTATTGAAAATATACTATTAAATACAAAGGAGGAATAAATCTTGATTGAAATGGAACTCACCCCACCCACCTTTTTACTACAAGCTGAGACTTTAGAAAGACGGATAGCAGATAATCATAGAAAGATGCAGGATGTAAAGGCCAAAATTAGAATTTTAAGATCCGGGTACAATGGAGAAAAAACAATCAAATATTATCTGGACCAAATTCCAGAACACAAATATCATATTTTTTACGGGCTCCGCCTCCCCATAGGTAATACTTTCTTCCAAATTGACACGCTTCTACTTTCAAATAAATTCATATTAATCCTTGATGCTAAAAACCATTCTGGAACGTTACGCTTCGAAATAAATCAATTGATTCATGAATATGGGGACAATAGAGATGTTTATGAAAATCCAGTTGCCCAAGTAAATCGACATAAAATTTTATTAAGATATTTATTTGAAAAATTTAAAATACCTCCTGTCCCCATCGAAAATCTTATAACAGTTTGTAAACCATCAACTGAAATTATTATCCAGCAAGGTTATCAAGAAGCAGCGCAAAAAGTCATCAGAGCTTATGATTTATTAAAAAAAGTAGATGAATTAGAGGAAAAGTATACTGAAAAAAAGTTAAATCAAAAGCATCTTAATCAAATGATTAACCTTTTAAAAAAACAACACACTCCTCAAAAAATTGATATTCTTAATTTTTTTCAAATTACAGAAGACGAATTAATCACAGGAGTGCAATGTCCAAGATGTTTATACGTCCCCATGGATTATAGAAGGTCAAAATGGATATGCCCTGAATGTCTCTTATTTTCAAAAGAAGCATCCATTAATGGTATTAACGATTACTTCTTGCTGATTAAAACCTCATTTAGCAATCCTGAAATCCGGAAATTTCTTCTCTTGCCATCTTCGAGATCGACCACATCATTTCTACCAAAATTAAACCTTCCCCAAACTGGTACAAAAAGAGGCCGAATCTACCACCAACCAACATTTCCTTTTTCCACCAATCATGTTTTTTCACCTAAAAGCAAACAATAATATAAACAAAAATAGGGGGAACATGGATGAAAAGATTATTATGCATCCTCAGTATGCTGCTCGTATTGATACCTCAGAGTACATATGCGGCTGTTTCCAATCAGCCGGTCCATTGGGGCTTTAAAAAGGGTGTTAATGAACAGCCAGCAGAAGCAGGGGCCGAGCTTGATCAGCTGATCGAAAAATACGGGGCTTTTTATAAAAGTAACCCTAATTCAAAGACACTTTACCTTACCTTCGATAACGGATATGAACAAGGTTATACCCCTCAGATTCTTGATATTTTAAAAAAGGAAAAGGTACCTGCAACATTTTTTGTAACTGGACATTACCTGCTCTCAGCAGAGGATATCGTTAAAAGGATGGTAAAAGAAGGGCATATTGTTGGTAACCATTCGTGGCATCATCCAGACCTCACAGCTGTAAGTGACGAAAGGATACGTGAAGAGCTGGAAAAGGTCCGCGTTAAAACGAAAGAATTAACGGGTCAAAAGGAAATGAAATATCTCCGCCCGCCAAAAGGAGTCTTTAGCGAGCGAACGATGCAAATTGCTAAAGAAGAGGGCTATACACATGTTTTCTGGTCCCTTGCCTTTGTCGATTGGAATGTGAACCAGCAAAAAGGCTGGCAATATTCCTACGACAATATCATGAGACAAATCCATCCCGGTTGTATACTGCTATTACACACTGTTTCAAAAGACAATGCCGATGCACTTGAAAAGGCGATTCAGGACTTAAAGAAAAAAGGCTACAAGTTCAAAAGCCTGGATAAGTTTCCGAAGAAAAAATAATCAAAGGCAAAGGCGAATTTATTCAATAATTCGCCTTTTAATGATTCATTTTATAATATACAATATTATCCAGTGGGAGGGGGATATAATGAAATCAACAGAAAAATTTACCGACAAGGCAGAAGTCTATGCAAAATATCGCCCAGGTTATCCGGAGGAATATATACTATATTTACTCGAAGCAACTAAGTTAAATGAGAATTCGATCATAGCGGATATTGGATCTGGGACCGGTATATTCAGCAGGCAATTACTTGAAAGAAACGTAACTGTTATTGGTGTGGAACCAAACGATGAAATGAGAGAGAAAGCAGAACAATCGTTAAAACAGAATGCCCGGTTTATTTCGGTAAAAGGTGAGGCTGAACAAACCACTTTGCAGGATAAAAGTGTTGATTTAGTGACGGTGGCACAAGCATTTCATTGGTTCGAAAAAGACAAATTCAAATTGGAATGTAATCGGATTTTGAAACCAGATGCAAAGGTTGCGCTTGTGTGAAATAGTCGAGATGCATCAAGTGATTTAAACAAGGAAAGTAAAGAGATTTGCCAAAAGTATTGTCCGAATTTTAAGGGGTTCAGCGGCGGGATGGACGAAACTCAGGAAGTTTATCATCAATTTTTTAAAGATGGAATTTATGATTTTAAAAGTTTTCGAAATGACTTGGAATTAGATTTTGAAGGATTTTTGGGAAGATATTTGTCCGCTTCCTATTCTCCGAAAAAGACGGATGTGGAGTATGACCTCTTTATAACCGCCCTATCAAACTTATTCGAAATGTATAGTCACAATGGGCAAATAATATTACCAAATATCACACGAAGCTACTTGGGAAAGGTGTAAGTTATCAATAGTTATCAATGCCGAATCATGGAGATTCGGTTTTTCTATGTAAATCATGCTATAATACGGGGTAAAATTAAAATGAAACTATCTGTAATGAAGAAACAGTTACTGGGGTTCTTTGAATTTATGGAATAATTTGGAGTGAAATAGATGAAAACTGATCAAAATATCAAAATCGAACTAAATCAAACCTTTCCGCTGACTATCAAAAGGCTCGGCATTAATGGGGAAGGCGTAGGCTATTTTAAAAAACAGGTTGTCTTTGTGCCGGGAGCCCTTCCAGGTGAAGAAGTTGTGGTAGAGGCAACCAAGATTAACCCTAAATTTGCTGAGGCAAAAATCAAAAAAATCCGCATTAAATCCCCGCATCGTGCCCTGCCGCTTTGCCCGGTGTATGATCAATGTGGAGGATGTCAACTACAGCACTTGAAATACGATCAACAGCTTAAGGAAAAACGTGATATTATCATTCAATCACTTGAGCGCCATACGAAAGTCGACATCAACAAGCTCGACATCCGTGAAACAATTGGTATGGAAGACCCATGGGGATACAGAAACAAGAGCAGTTTTCAAGTCAAGGCAATCGACGGCAAGGTATTAGCCGGACTTTATGGCCTTAATTCCCATCAATTGATTAATATTGACGAATGTGCTGTGCAGCACGCGCAAACAAATGAAGCAACATCTGAAGTTAAGCGGATTTTAGAGGAATTAAAAATTCCCATTTATAATGAAAAATCTAGAAAAGGTATTATTCGAACCATTGTCACTCGTGTCGGCATCCAAACTGGAGAGTTGCAAATAGTTCTGATAACAACACAAAAGGAATTGCCAAAAGTAGACACTATCATACAGGAAATCCAAAAACGTCTTCCGCATGTAAAATCAATTGTCCAAAACATAAATGGGCAAAAAACGTCCCTTATTTTTGGAGAAGAAACGCTCCCATTAGCGGGTGAAGATTTCATCCAAGAAACACTGGGAGACTTACAATTCGAGCTTTCAGCAAGGACCTTCTTCCAGTTAAATCCTGTTCAGACAGTAAAGCTTTATAATGAAGTGAAAAAAGCAGCAGCACTGACTGGCGAAGAAAAAGTATTAGATGCCTATTGTGGAGTGGGAACTATTGGCTTATGGCTTGCTGACCAGGCGGGAGAAGTCCGTGGGATGGACGTCATCACAGAATCGATTGAGGATGCGAAGAAAAACGCAAAGCGCCACGGAATTACTAATACTAAATACGTACCTGGAAAGGCAGAAGAGGTCCTTCCTAAATGGGTCAAAAAGGGTTGGAAGCCCGATGTCATTGTAGTCGATCCACCTAGAACCGGCCTAGAGGGGCAGCTCATCCAAACCATCCTTCAGGCAGAACCAAAAAAGTTGATATACATCTCATGTAATCCTTCAACTTTGGCTAAGGACATTCAGAACTTAAGCGCGAAATATGAAGTAAAATATATCCAACCAGTGGACATGTTCCCGCATACGGCACACGTTGAGTGCGTTTCGCTGATAGTTTTAAGATAAAATAGCCTAGCCATAGATGCAAAAAATGCATCCATGGCTATTTCTATTATTTAGAGTGAAGGTTTAATTGTATCATGTTAGGGTAATTAGCTCCTATGGACTCATTCAACATTTAATAATTCATCCTCATTACAGTGGAAATCACCGGGATATCCCCCTGTGCCTAATTCAATGGCTTCAATCCCTTTTGAAGAAACATAGATTAACATGTCTTCCAAACTTTTATCGGAAAATAATACGGTAAAGACAGACACCTAATCTCAATTGAAGTACACCCCTTACAGTTTATTATCTGAATCTTGAAAAATGTAATCCATTACATTTTTAAGATATTAGAATTAGTCAATTAAATCAACCATTTTATTTTATTGAAAAATTTGTATTGACAGAAAATTTGGAACATATTACTATAAAAATGTAATCGATTTCAAAAATATGTACTATGAATTCAAAGAAAGTAGGACAGTGAAATGGCAAACATCCAGCAGGTTGCTAAACAAGCGGGAGTTTCTGTTGCAACAGTATCAAGAGTACTTAACGGTCAAAATACCGTATCTATAAAAACAAGAATGAAAGTCGAAGTTGCTATTAAAAAATTAAATTATGAACCTAGTTTGTTAGGGAGAAATCTAAGAAATTCAGAAAGTCGGCTTCTTTTGATTTTAATTCCAACCATCTCGAACCCTTTTTATTTAGAAATTATTAAAGGAATTGAAAAGGTTGCGATTAGTCAAAATTATAGTATTCTCTTGTGTGAAACCGATTCCAACAATGAGAAAGAGAATATTTACTTCGATTTAGTTCGTAAAAAGATGGCAGATGGAATTATTTCAATGGATCCTACTGTCAATGTTGAAACACTGAAAAAGCTTGCAGAAGATTATGCGATTATTCAATGTAGTGAGTATGAAGAATGCAGCGGGATTCCTTATGTAACCATTGATAACGAAGAAGCCTCTTACCGGGCAGTTAAGCATCTGATTCAAATTGGCCACAAAAAAATAGCCCTAATGAATTCGGATGAAAAATATTTATATGCTCGACAACGGAAAATGGGTTACAAACGTGCGTTGGAAGAGAATGGAATTTCTTTAAAAAATGAATATATCATTCCTACCCAACACTTAGGATTTGAAAATGGGCAGCAGGCAATGAAAAAGATCTTGAATTTACAAGACCGACCAACTGCAGTATTTGCTGTATCTGACCTTTTAGCCATTGGGGCGCTCAAAGAAATAAATGCCTCTAGTTTGCACGTACCTAACGATATAGCAGTAGTAGGTTTTGATAAAATTGATTTTTCAAATATGACAAACCCTACTCTAACAACCGTTGCCCAACCGATGCATAAGATGGGAACCATTGCAGCGAGGATGTTGATTGATAAAATTAAAGGGGAAGAAGTTGAAAGCATTATATTAGATCATGAATTAGTGATACGAGAGTCCACATCAGGATAATACATCTAAGATCAGCGCTCTGCCATTAAAAGAAATTAATAGTAGAACGCTGACCTTAGATGTAATCGATTACAAATACATATAGGGAGAGCTTTTTAAAAAAACAAAGGGGTGAATGTTTTGAAGAAATTTCTAGTCTTAATTTTGTCTTTAGTAACAATGTTTAGTTTGGTTGCATGTAGTAATGATGCAGGAAGTTCCAAAGGTGGAGAAGAGGATGATACGCTGAAAATTGGTATTTCATTACCAGCGGCTACACATGGTTGGATGGGAGCTTTGATTGATAGTGCTGAAAAGCAAGCAAAGGCACTGAAAGAAAGTGATGGCATTGAATACTTGATGACGAATGCTGCTGATCCAAATAAGCAAGCAAATGATGTTGATGATTTAATCGCTCAAGATGTGGATGTTATCGTTATGCTTCCAATTGAGTCTGCAGCACTTTCTCCAGTAGGGCAAAAAGTTAAAGATGCAGGGATTCCTTTAGTTATTGTTGATCGTGAACTTGAAAATGATGCAGCTACTGTAGTTGTAAAAGGTGACAATGAAGGTATCGGCGTCAATGCTGGTAAATACTTTGTAGAAAAGTTAAATGGAAAAGGAAAAGTAGTTGAAATTACTGGACCGCCAAGTTCAGTTACTGAACAACGTGGAGCAGGCTTTAAAGAAGCAATGGAAAGTTCAGACATTGAAGTGATCGCTTCACAAAGTGGAGATTTCTCAACTGAAAAATCGTTAGAAGTTATGCAAAATATTTTACAAGCTCATCCACATATCGATGCTGTGTTCACACAGGATGATGGAATGGCTCTAGGTGTACTACAAGCAATTAAAGAAGCTGGCCGTACCGATATTAAATTTGTTACAGGTGCTGGCGGCGGAAAGGCTGTATTTGAAGATATTCAAGCAGATGGCTTAATTACAGCAACATTCTTATACTCTCCAACAATGGTTGAAGATGCAGTTAAAATTGCAGCAGACATTGCAAAAGGTAATGATCCAGCAGAATCAATGGTTGTAAAAGAAGCTACTCAAGTTACAAAAGAAAATGTTGATGAGTTCTATGATCCAGAATCAAAATTCTAAATAATTGTTCGGAGATACAATGATTGGAGATACAGTTATTGTATCTCCTCTTTTCCTAAAAAGGAGGGATGAAAACGCCATGACTACAAGTCCTTTTTTGACAATGACCAACATTGAAAAATCGTTTAATGGGGTACCAGTGCTGAAAAAAGTAACGTTAAATGTCCAGCAAGGCGAAATTCATGCATTGTTAGGAGAAAATGGTGCCGGTAAATCTACACTGATGAACATTTTAGGCGGCGTTCATCAACCCGATAATGGCTCCATTCACATTAATGGCCAAGAAGTAAGAATGTCTAATCCAAGAGTATCTCAGGAGCAAGGGGTCAGCTTCATTCATCAAGAACTTAATGTGGTATCTGATCTCAGAGTCTATGAAAATATGTTTTTAGGTTCAGAACTTCGAAGTAAATTGGGATTCTTAAAAGTAGAAGAGATGTGCATACAAACGAATGAAATATTAGCAAAGCTTGGTGTTGATATCAACCCTAAGGAATACGTCAGAAATCTAGAAACCTCTTATAAACAATTAATTGAAATATCAAAGGCGTTGCTACATAAATCTAAACTGATTATTATGGACGAACCTACAACATCGTTAGCGGAACATGAAGTTAAACGTTTATTTGAATTAATGAAGAACTTAAAGAAATCAGGCGTGTCGATTATTTATATTTCTCATAAGTTAAAGGAAATCAAGGAAATTTGCGACCGTTATACGGTGTTACGTGATGGAGAACTTGTTGGGACTGGCAGTATTGATCATGAGGATTTAGATACGATTACCAAGTTAATGGTAGGTAAATCTATTTCTCAAGATAGATTAGTTCAAAAGCATTCCTTTGGACCCCTTGTTTTAGAAGTAAATAACTTAACGAGTCAAGGATTATATAAAAATATTAACTTTACCCTACGAAAAGGTGAAATATTAGGTTTTACTGGCTTGGCTGGGGATGGCAGAACAGAGCTTTTTGAAAGCTTATTTGGTTATCGAAAAAAATACACTGGTGAAATTAAAATTAATAACAAGCTGGTAAAGATAGATCATCCACGAAAAGCGATAGAAGCAGGCTTGGCACTTGTTCCGAAGGATCGGAAAGAAAATGCAATCATAAAAGATTTAAGCGTGATTCATAATATGAGTTTATCGTCCATCGGACATTTTGAAAAGTCTGGTTTTATCCAGGAAAGGCAAGAAAAGGAGAAATTCCAATATTATAAGGATAGGCTGAACATTAAAGTTCACAACCCGCGTATAACAATCGATAAGTTAAGCGGAGGAAACCAACAGAAAGTTATTATTGCTAAATGGCTTGAGGTAGATACGGATATTATTATTTTTGATAATCCAACACAGGGGATTGATGTTGGAGCGAAGCAAGAGATTTATCAGCAAATTGTCTCATTAGCAGAACAAGGGAAAGCCGTTATTATCTTATCTTCAGAGGCACCAGAAGTACAAAAGATTTGTCATCACATCTATGTCATGTACCAAGGGGAAATCACAGCCCGATTAAAGGGAGAAGAAGCAACAGAAGATAAAATTATGAGTTATGCAACTGGCTCAAAAAGGGAGGCCGAAAAAATTGGCTAATGTTAATACAATGAAACAACCTAATCAGCAAACCTCAACTACAAAAAGTCGCCTCTCTTGGCTATGGTCGGAGTATAGCGTCATTATTGCCTTCTTAATTATTTTTGTTGCAGCATCGATATTAAGTCCTAGATTTCTAGATATCAATAACCAACTAAATATATTAATGCAAGTTTCGATTATTGGAATTGTCGCTTTAGGTATGACCGTTGTTATGCTTTCTGGCGGCATTGACTTATCGGTTGGATCAGTACTCGTATTAGTCGGTGTCATAACCGTTTTAGCCCTAAATGCAACTGGCAGTATTTTGGTTGCGGTATTAACTGCTTTCGTAGTCGGTTCATTCGCAGGATTTTTAAATGGATTAATGGTTGCGAAAGGAAGAATTGCTTCGTTTATTGCTACCTTGGGGATGATGGCTGCCGCGCGATCCATTGCCTTATATATTGCAGAAGGTGGAAGTATTTCAGGGGAAGTTTCTAGTTTCACTGCTATTGCTAATAGTGATTTATGGATTTTTGATTATCCTGTCATTATTTTCTTTGTTATGACAGCCCTTGTTTACATTTTAATGCATAAGACTCGCTTCGGACGTTATGTATATGCTCTTGGCAGTAATGAAAAAGCAGCGCTTCTTTCAGCAATCCGAGTAGACCGCGTAAAAATTGGTGTCTATAGCTTGGTAGGATTACTTGTGAGTGTTGCAGCTATCATTGAAACATCTCGATTAAACTCGATTTCTTCTTCAAGTTCAGGAGTTCAATATGAATTAGATGCGATTGCTGCGGTTATCATTGGTGGTACAAGAATGACGGGTGGCCGTGGTAAGATTATGGGTACATTTTTTGGTGTGCTAATCTTAGGTATTCTGAATAACATGATGAACTTAATGAATGTTTCTCCACACCTCCAAGGGTTCGTTAAGGGATTAATTATCATCATTGCAGTAGTATTCCAAAAGAGAGAATAGGGGGGAATCCTTTGGGTTTAAAAGTAGGAATTATTGGTTGTGGCTCGATCACTAAATTACGCCACGCACCCGAATACAAAGCTAATCCCTATGTGGATGAAATCATTTTTTACGATCGGAATCTAGACCGAGCCACCGAACTTGCTAACCAGTTTGGTGGTAGTGTAGCTCAAACAGTAGAAAAGTTACTTGCGGATCCAACGGTTGATGTAATAAGTGACTGCTCTTCGAACGAGTTTCATCATATCTTTTCTACAAAGGCATTACTAAGCGGAAAGCATGTTTTATGTGAAAAGCCGATTTCTTTAACAGTTAAACACGCAGAGGAAATTATCGAAGCTCAAAAAAAATCTGGAAAAAAACTAATGGTTGATCATAACCAGCGATTTACTAAGGCCCATCAAAAGGCTAAGGAAATTATAAAAAATGAAGAGCTTGGAAAAGTACTTACCTTTCGAACAACATTTGGACACTCTGGACCGGAACAATGGGGTGTCGATAAATCAAATTCTACATGGTTCTTTAAAAAGGAACGCTCAAGTCTTGGAGTGGCAGGAGATTTAGGGATTCATAAGGTCGATCTACTACATTACTTATTAGATGATGAAATCGAGCAAGTTAGTGCTTTTCAAGGCGCTCTTGACAAAGTTAATGAACATGGTGAACCCATTGAAGTATGCGATAACATCGTATGTAGTTTAAAAACGAAAAATGGTCGTTTGGGTACAGCTTCCTTTTCTTGGACCTATTACGGAGAAGAAGACAATAGTACCATTATTTATTGTGAAAAAGGTATTGTGAAGATTTATCATAGTGACAACTATCAATTAGAAATAATGTGCAAAAATGGGGAAAAGGTTAAATATAAACTAGAAAGAATCCAAACAAATGATAACCAAACTAATAGCGGTGTCATCGATGCATTTGTTGAATGTGTTCGCCTAGATCAATCGCCACTTGTTACAGGCAAAGATGCACTAGTTTCGCTAAAAGTAATTTTAGGTATTATTGAAGCAGCAGAAAAAGGTAATGTTATTACAATTTAATAGAGTTTCTCCTTTACTCTATAGTTAAAATAATATTTTTCAAAAAATTGTATATATTTCTGGTGAGGTAATATATTAGACTTTGGCTCAAATTGAAAAGCTGTCATCATCCATGTAATCTTATTAGAAGGAAATCATGGGAAGATTAGTTCATTTCGAAATTCATGTGACTGACATTGAACAGGCAAAGAAGTTGTATGGAGAGGTATTCGGATGGTCATTTCAAGTTTTTGATCATAATCTTTCATGAAAAGCCTCCTGATTATAAGGTAATGTGTAATCAACTTTCAAAAGTGGAGCTCTACCTGAGTGTTTAAAGTTATGTCTATATAGGCTTAATAATTTGTGTGGTCTTATATTAATAAGAAAAAGTATATCTTCTATGGATTGTTTGGTCTTGCGATTAAACAATACCACAAAAAGAACATACTTTTTCATTTTTTATGCCTTTTTTTGGAAGCTCTTAAAGAGCATCGCAGAGCGATTTCGTTCTTCTCTTACTTTAGAGGGAACAGAACCATCCCTGATTTCCTAAACTGCATTTTTTTTGTAATGGGCAGGCTTTCCTCTGGTAGTTCAATCCTCCATGTTTATTAACGATGAAGATATAGAATAGAGCACCTACAAGGAGTAAGTTGGCAATAATCGAGGGATTAAGTCAAATTGCCGGGAAAGAATATATGGGATATACTACGTATGGCTCAGAAGGCTTTTTGTCACTTGAAAATTGGGGCCAATTAAGAGGCGGAGCTCTATGATTTGTGAGGTGGGTTTTCAAGATCAAGAGATGCTAGAAGAACTTCGTAAAATGTAAGATTTGCTCACTAATTCAGAAGGAATTTTCAAAATTATTATAAATCTTTGAGATTGTAGTGTGATTATTCCTTCTAAGTAATTTCGGACTAAATTTTAAGGAAATTCAACAGTTTCTTCCTGGATTGTTAACAAAGTAAAAAAGTAAACTCACCAAACATCTCATGTGTTGCCACATACACTCTGCACATGTGGAGTGCGTGTCGCAACTCATTTTAAAGAAAGGCAACTAACCCTCTAAACTGGCACCCATGTCA
>NZ_JAGGQR010000051.1:0-82101 GCF_018613205.1 Bacillus sp. ISL-46 | reverse complement strand
CATTCTACTTGACGGTCACACTTGTACTTGAGCTGCAGTTAAATCTGGATATTCTCTTAGCCAAAAAAGGATCAATTCCTTATGAATATCTAACTTTTTACTTCTAGTCATTGTTGATGCTGTCCATTCTGCCATTTCCTCTGGTGATTTACGGATATACTTATAAACAGTATTTCTTGATATATCTAGTTTCCTAGCGATAGTAGAAATACTGTATTTTTGATTTAGCATTCCTCTTATTTCTACATACATTTCAAACTTATCCACCTTTTCAAATCCTCCGCCCTAATCATAGAAGTATAAAAATCTATCATAAGGTGGAGAGCAATTTAAGTAAATAAGTGTTCAAAATTATTGATCGTAAACTGTTCACTTTAGTCTAGCAGTTACAATAGTGCGTGGGCAATATCTCGAAAGTCATTTGCACTTGTCATCTTAAGCCTCTTCATCTCATGTAATGCATTCTCACTATGGTTTGGATATATCTTGATGGTATTTTGAAGTACCTTTAATTGATCCACAATATGCCGTGGATATCTTTCCTTTAAGTGTGTAATCAACCACTGGATATTTTCTTTATCAATGAACATTTCTTCAATTTGCTGGATCAAAATCTCTCGTTTTGCTGCACTTCGTACTCGATGAGACGGATCCGAAATGAGTAAGCCGCTTCCACTTGAAATTCGAATGTTTCGCCAGAACAGTACCTGTTTGTTTAAGGCGTATATATAACCAACCCTCATCAACTTGAAGATATGCTATATTTGGTGCGTCAGTTCGATACGTCCCTTGCGGAACACTATACCGATTCCCTTCAAAACGAATGACATTGTCCTTTTGAATCATTCTTGTTATACTAGAAACGAGAACATTCTCAAATATGTAAGTACCAGAGACTTTCTTTAAGTGTTGCTTTTCCAGGGCGTGCACTTCTGAAGGTCTCTTTTTCGTATTATGATGGACTTTATAATTGCCTGTCCGTTTCAGCCATGCTTGACAAGAACTATTCCAATCTGCAATGTTGTCAAATATCCGGTTTTTGCTAAAGTTATTTTTGACAAACTTAACAACCTGTTCAATCTTTCCTTTGGATTCTGGATCACTCTTCCGGCATAGGTAAATGTTAAATTGGCGTGTTTGATGATATTTTGTGAATTCAAATGTCAAAATTAGGTCTCCCGCATTTTCACTAACAGCCAGTAAAGCGTCTTGATCATAAACTAGTTCCTTAGGCATTTCTTCATAGTAATGGAAAGCATTTTCGTGCATTCTAATTACGTCTGAGGTTCGGAACGGTCGATCTATCCACTCTACGCATTTAAATCGTGAATGGGAAAGAACGAAAGCGATAAAATAGAGTCTCCTATTATTTCCGTGTTTGTCCTTAACGATAGTCTGACCAAAGTCCACTTGCACCTGCATCCCCATTGGAAGTTCAGGGACTGATGAGTATGTGCGTTGGATACTTACTTTGGGAATGTGGTACTTATCTCTCATTTCATTTAAGTAGTTCCTAACAGTATTCTCAGCTACCTCCTTAAACCAACTTCTCCTCCAACCAATCAAACACTTGTGCACCTGTTATATCTGGATGAGCTTTTAACCATCCTAATATTTTGATCATGGAAGGCATCCAATTTCTTCTCCCGTGTTTGTAATGAACTAGTAAACTCTTCAAAGTCCTCAGGGGTCATATTTAAATACTCAATCACCCTATTTCTTGAAATTTTCAGCTTTCTAGATATAGCACTTTTTGAGAATCCCTCTTTGTATAGGCGGTGGATCTCGATGTAATCCATAAATCTGTTCACTCCAGGCTCCTCACTTTCAATAAACTACTAATAGTATATTGAAAGTGAGACAGTAATGGGGAACTGTTTAATCTTATTTGTTGAATTCTGTTTATTTCTATTTGTGGAAAACTGTTGATTTTAGTTTAGCGTTTACAATTGGTTATATTCTCAACTATAAAAAACAAAAAGAAGGGAAGGACAGATGTCCACCCCCAATTATTATAATACTACTATTGCTTTATTTTTTGGATACAGATACCAATGACCTCTTCATTACGAAATAGAACTACTAAACTAGTGAAACTTCTATGCTATTAATAGTTTCTCTTCCGATTGAATCATAAATGATTTTTGCATTTTTAGCATTGGTAAGGTCATAGCAATTTCTACCATCAAGAATGATTGGGTTTTTCATTAGTTTGCTATAATTTGATAAATCAAAAACTTTGACTTCATCCCATTCTGTAAAGATAAAACAAACGTCTGCATCCTTAAGAGTATCTTCAATAGATGTGGAGTAAGCAATATTATCAGGGTATAATTTCTTGAAGTTTTCAATACCCACAGGGTCCCATGCTTTTACATTAGCACCATCCTCAAGCAAAATTGGAATATTTACTAATGATGGAGCTTCCCTTAAATCGTCCGTACCTGGTTTAAAGGTTAATCCTAGAACTGCTACATTCAGGCCTTTTAAACTATTAAAATACTTCCTAGATTTTTTTATTAATTTTAACTTTTGGTTTTCGTTTACATCAATAGCCGCTTTAATTGTCTTTAATTCATGATCATGGAAATTGGCTAACCAATGTAAAGCTTTTGTATCTTTAGGGAAGCAAGATCCTCCATAACCGATACCTGAATTTAAGAATCTATTACCGATACGACTGTCATAGCCCATACCAAGCGCAACATCTTCTATATCCGCACCAATAATTTCACAAAGATTAGCGATTTCATTGATAAAGGAAATTTTCAAAGCTAAAAAGTCATTGGATGCGTACTTAATCATTTCTGCACTTTTCCTATTTGTAACCAATATTGGTGCTCCAAAGTCTTTATATACTTCACTTAAAATCTCGCTTGCAAGTGGGTCTTCCACGCCAATTACAATCCTAGAGGCGTTTAAAGTATCTCTAACTGCTGTACCTTGTGACAAGAATTCAGGATTGGAAGCAATACTTACTTTTACATTATGAACAAGGTTTGTTTTGATCAAATCCTCAATCTTATCATTGGTTCCAACTGGAACAGTAGATTTAATAACGACAACACAATCATTCTCAATACTTTCAGAAATTTGTATAGCTACTGCATTCACGTAACTTAAATCGGCCGAGCCATCTGCCTTTTCTGGGGTTCCAACCCCAATAAAGATAACATCCGCTTCTTTATAAGCTTCTTTGTAGTTGGTAGTAAAGTTCAATTTATCCATATTTTTTACCATTAACTCTTCTAGACCTGGTTCATAAATAGGAGAGATACCTGAACTCATTAATGCTACTTTTCTATCATCTATATCTACACAAGAAACGGCGTGTCCCGTTTCTGCAAGACAAACTCCAGTTACTAAGCCGACATATCCAGTTCCTGCTACGGCAATTTTCACTTTATATTCCACCTTTAATTTTTGAAATTTCATAAAAACTATTTGAAATCTATTAAAATAAAGCTATTTCGTCAATGACTAGTTTTCTTATTAGGTGTATTTGTTCGATTAAAGTTAAAAAACAAATATTATTATAAACCAAAATTTAATCCTAGTGTATATGGGCAACTTTTAATAAAATCCATTATAAGGAACATAAAGCATTAATTAGAAGTCTACAATTTTATTATGATAGAATCTAATTACTTTCGTCATGACAGCACCTTGGATGAATGAAAACTTCTCGTTACTTTCTTTCAGTTGATATATCTTTAAACCCTAAATAAATCATTTTCTCGAATAAAGTAATAGCCCCAAAACTAATTAGACTACTATTATCATATAAATGGCTACTTTTATAAAGTAGACCCTAAATTAATTATTTACTAAATGCATAAACAGATTCTTCAATTTCATCCCATGTTAAAAGAATACGGTGATTATCTTCTTCAACTAATTGAGACCCAGTTTGCACTTCAATAAACTCCAAATCTGTGATAGCCTTAACCGCATGGTTCATACCAACAGGAATTTCAACTACATCCCCTGGTCTAATTACTCGGAATTCATCATTTAAAAGAAGAACGCCTTCTCCTTTGACAATGGTCCAAACTTCCCGACGGTGATTATGAAATTGATAACTTAAATTCTTACCGGCTGAAATATTGATACGTTTTGTAAGAACCTCTGTATGATCTTCATACTTAGTATGCTCCAGAACCCTGTACCAACCCCAGCGACGTTCTTCGTACATAGGTCTTTGTTCCAAGTTTCCTATTAACTCTTTGACTCTAGGGCTTTCCTCTTTATCAGTCACTAAAATACCGTCCGGACTGGCTGCAACAAGAATATTTGATAACCCAAGAACTGAAACAGGAATATCTAATTCATTAATAATATGTGTATTATTAGAGTCCTTACTCATGTTTGCTTTTCCAAGAATTTTAGTTCCCATTTCTTCCGTTAATGTATTCCAAGTACCCAAATCTTTCCAATCACCATCATAAGGAAGAGCAATTATATTCTCTGTTTTTTCTACTACCTCGTAATCAAAACTAATTTTTGGTAACTGAGAATAATTTGCTGTGAGTTCTTCATAATTTGTAGGTAAACCTTTTTCCTCTAATATTGAGATGATCTTATCTAGCTTAAATGCAAATACACCACAATTCCAAAGCGCTTTCTGGTCTAATAATAATTTCGCTTCTTCAGTTTTAGGCTTTTCTTTAAAGTGACTTACTAAAACGACTTCTTCCGAGGATTGGTCTACATTAGGAACAATATAACCGTATTTTTCAGAAGGGAATGTAGGCTGTACACCCATTAAAGCTAGTTCAGCTTCAGATGATTTTAAGACATCTCCTAAATCTAGTAATCTAGCAAAAAACTTGTCATCTACGAATGGGTCTACTGGTAATACTCCAACTACTTCATCTCGAGATGAGTTTTCTTGAGAATATAAATAGGAAGCTGCTAATGCTATAGCTGGGAAGGTATCTCTTCTTTCCGGTTCAACAATGATAGAGACATCTTTTCCAATTTGACTTTGAATCATTTCCACCTGAGATTTACTTGTAGCAATAACTGCAGATTGTGTTAATCCTAATTTATCTAATTGGCCCCAGACTCTTTGTACCATAGATTGTAATTTATTTTCTTCATTAGGTAAAACTTTTAGAAATTGTTTAGAGCGAGCATCATTTGATAAAGGCCAAAGTCGTTTTCCTGAACCACCAGATAGTAAAACTAATTTCATATTAGTCCTCCTCAATTATTAAAGACTAGTAATATAATTCAAAGCCTTTTCATACTAGTTAAGTACTAAAAAGTGCAAGCAAAATTTCAATATAGTGAAGTACTATTATTTTCCTTAGTCAAAGTTTTTTAAGAATAATTATTATTTTAAAATAAAAGTCCCGTAATTAATCAATTTTAATTAGTGACACATCCGAACAATATTATAGCATAATTTCTTACGGAAAAAACATTCGTCTTTGAATTGGAAAACAATTACCATATCGATAAAATAAAAAAACCGTACTCCAAAAGAAATGAATACGGATCTCATAAAATAATATTGAACATTAACTTTTTAACGAATACTGATGTTTAAAGTAGTTCTTATATTCTCCACTGATGATTTGCTCCCACCACCATTTGTTTGTTATATACCAATCAATGGTTTGAGCAATTCCAGTCTCAAAAGTATAGGTTGGTTTCCAACCTAGTTGCTCTAATTTCGTAGGGTCAATTGCGTAGCGCTTATCATGACCAAGACGGTCTGTTACGAATTCAATTAAGTCTTCAGATTTCCCTAAAGTACTAATAATCGTTTTAACAACCTCTAAATTCGTCCGCTCATTATGTCCGCCTACGTTATAGACTTCTCCATTAACCCCTTCATGTAAGACAAGGTCAATTGCAGCACAATGGTCTAGAACGTGTAACCAATCACGGATATTCTTGCCGTCGCCATACACTGGTATCTTTTCATCATTTAATACTCGAGAAATCGTTAATGGTATGAGCTTCTCTGGAAAATGGAAAGGACCATAGTTATTGGAACAGCGAGTAATATTAACTGGAAGTTCAAATGTTTCGTGATAAGCCCGTACCAATAAATCAGATGATGCTTTACTTGCACTATATGGACTATTGGGTTGTAATGGGGTTTCCTCTGTAAAGAATGTGGTCGGATCAAAATCTAACTCGCCATAAACTTCATCTGTTGAGACATGAACAAATTTTGATACACCAATCTGTTTGGCAGCATCCAGTAATATCTGTGTTCCAAGCACATTGGTAAGAACAAAAATCTCTGGATTTGTAATAGAACGATCCACATGACTTTCAGCAGCAAAATGAACTACGAAGTCAAACTTTTCTTTTTCAAAAAGTGGCATGATTGTATCACGATTTGCAATATCAGCCTTCACAAAATGATAGTTATCTTTCTTTTCGATTTCCCTGTGCTTAGACAAATCACCCGCGTAAGTTAATAAGTCAAGGTTATAAATATCATATTGCGGATATTTATCCACCATATATTTTACAAAGTTTCCTCCGATAAAACCTGCTCCGCCTGTTACTAGAATTTTTTCTCTTGCCATTATTTCACCTCATGTTTTAATGCATTTAAGTATTCCGCTAATGAGTCCTGCCAACTCAATAATGGTAGGAATCCATTGTCTCTTAATTTTTGCTTAGACATTCGAGAGTTCTTAGGACGTACTGCTCTTGTAGGGTATTCTTCTGTTGTTATGGAATTAACTTTTACATCTTTACCTGCTAAACGAAATATTTCATTTGCAAATTCCGCCCAGCTGCAAAATCCTTCATTCGATGCATGATAGACTCCGTATTTATCTGTTTGAATCATATCTAGTAATAAACGTGCTAAGTCAAATGTATTTGTGGGAGAACCCACTTGGTCACCTACAACATTTAACTCATTGCGGGTTTCTGCTAACCGCAACATCGTTTTCACGAAGTTGCTCCCATTCAAGCCAAACACCCAGGATATTCGGACAATGAACCATTCAGCTAATAATGACTGTAATAACTTTTCCGCTTCATATTTTGTCTGTCCGTAGTACCCAACTGGGTTAGGAGCATCCGTCTCAACAAATGGAGCTTCTCCCATGCCATCAAAAACATAGTCCGTACTTATATACATGAACTTTGCATTAATTTCCTTTGATGCATTGGCTAAGTATTTTGTCCCATTCACATTCACATTCCAGCAGTTTTCCTTATCGTCCTCTGCTTTATCAACAACTGTATAAGCTGCGCAATGGATAATTGCGTCAGGTTTTGTTTCTTTTACAAAATGATCAACAGAATGTCCGTCTGTTATGTTCAAATCCTTTGACCCAACACCTATCATTTCGAAGCCACGTTTCAATCCTTCGCGAACGACATCATAACCTAATTGTCCTGTATAACCTGTTACTAGAATTTTCATCATTTACTCTCCATAGCTAAAATTATTCTCAGCATCTGCAAGGAGTGGTGCCTTTTCATCTTTTGCTGACAAAACAGGAGTAATATCAATTGGCCACTGGATTCCAATTTCAGGATCTCTCCAGATAATTCCCCGATCACAATCGGGAGCATATAATTCGTCCACTTTATACTGGACTTCCACATCATCTGTTAAAGTCATAAATCCATGGGCAAATCCTTTTGGAATTAATAATTGTTTTTTATTATCCGCAGTTAATTCAATTCCAAACCATTTACCGTAAGTGGGACTTCCTTTTCGAATGTCTACAGCTACATCATATATTGCTCCCTTTGTACACCTAACAAGTTTCGTTTGTGCTTTAGGATTTAACTGATAATGCAAGCCTCTTAATGTCCCCTTAGCAGCGGAAAATGATTGATTATCTTGAACAAACTTTATATCAATTTCTGCTTCTTTAAATACTGCATCACTATATGTTTCCATGAACCAACCACGATGATCCCCAAATACTTTGGGTTCGATAATCTTTACTCCTAGTAATAAAGTTTCAATCACATTCAACTTTTAACACCTCTTATTTAGTACTTAATACTACCATTTGCTACTTTTAATAAATATTGACCATAACCTGTTTTCGAAAATTTCTCTCCGGATTCCACTAATTCTTCTTTACCAATCCAGCCGTTAATATAGGCAATTTCTTCAGGCGCAGCAATTTTAATTCCTTGATGTTCCTCAACGGTTTTTACAAAATTTGTTGCTTCAACTAGACTTTGATGTGTTCCTGTATCCAGCCATGTAAAACCACGACCTAATAGTTCTACATCTAGCTCCCCCTTACGTAAATATGCTTCATTTACTGAGGTAATCTCTAACTCACCACGAGACGACGGTATAACATTTTTTGCTATTTCCACGATCCTATTATCATAAAAATACAAACCAGTAATGGCATAATTTGATTTTGGAAACTCTGGTTTTTCTTCAACGCTTAATACTTTTCCGCTTTCATCAAACTCTACAACACCAAATCGCTCAGGATCTTGAACATGATAACCAAATACGGTAGCACCAATCTCCTTTTGCGCTGCATGTTGAAGAATTTTTCGCATACCGCTGCCATAATAAATATTATCCCCTAAAATCATCGCCACAGAATCATCGCCTATAAATTCTTCCCCAATTAAAAAAGCCTGAGCTAATCCATCAGGGCTAGGTTGAACTTTATATTTTAGGTTAATTCCAAACTGAGATCCTTCACCTAACAATGCCTCGAAACGAGGTGTATCCTCAGGTGTTGAAATAATTAATATATCCTTAATTCCTGCAAGCATTAAAGTTGATAATGGGTAATAAATCATAGGTTTATCGTAAATCGGTAATAGCTGCTTACTTGTTACCATTGTTAAAGGATATAAGCGCGTTCCGCTTCCACCCGCTAGGATAATTCCTTTCATTTTTAACTTCTCTCCTCTTAGAATGAAATGAGTAATGTTTTAAATAATGAAAATAGCTCAAATTCTAATCACTATAATTTCCAGTCAGAATGTTATTATGAATGAATTTGGAATTCCTACATTACCAGGTCAAAGAAACTTTTATTTAAAACCTTCACTTCTATTGAATTAGAAAAACCCTAGATTCTAATTAAAATTTTTAAAATCTCTAGAGTTACTTTGACAATTACATTAGAAATAGTATATCTAGTAGAATTTTATTTGACCTAAAACAATTGCATCAAAGAAAAAGAATTACAATGTACTCTTGATTACATGAGGAACATTATTATTTAATAATAATGGCTAAGTAATTCTACTAGACCCTCCTGAAAAAAACATATTACTTAATTAATAAATTTGCCCATTTTTATTATTATAATTGGAAATAAATTATTAAATCTCAATTAAGAAATTCAAATAAATATTTAAAGTTTAAATATGCATCTGTTACCTTCTTATTTAAATCCAAATTAATGTTATTATTAATAATTACCTTATTAATAATTTCACTATCGATTTCCTGTTCATATATATTCATAAAGTTTTTAGAATTAATAGACTCGTAAAAATACTCCATTTTTGGACTATAAGAAAGGCTATATGTTGGTGTACCAAATATTTCTGACGCAATACTACCGTGTAACCTACCTGAAAAATGAAAATATGCTTCAGTTATTAATTTAGAAATATTTTCGACATTAGAGTCAATATCAAATTCAACAGGAATATTTCTGTTTCTTAATTTTACATATAAATATCTGCAACTTTCAATATCATGCCTAGTATCTAACGCAGAAAGTATAACCTTTGGTACATTTCGCTCTTTCATAATTTTTTCAGTTTCTTGAATAATATCGTCCATTAATTTCATTTCATCTTTAAAATCTAAATACCTTTTCAGATTTCTCCAAGTAATCAATACATAATCTTTGTTACAAATCTCATAGTTATTATTATCTAATAAATCTTTAAAATAAATGTATGCTATATCCTCAACAATTTTATATTTACTATTTTTAGCAATCGTATTTGCTATTCGCAGAGAACTAGCGTCTCTAAATATTGTAAGAGAACTAGCCTTTAACATTTTTTTTGTCTTTTTTAACCTTTCTTTTTTCTTCATAGTTCCAATTCCAATTCCTACGTATCCAATCTTGCCACCAAACAACTTAATTAAAGAAAACCATTTATAGTTACCATCTCCATCAACATCAGTAAAAATTGTCCCCCCTCCCCATAAATTAAGAGACGCTTTTGAAAAATTCATGAGTTTTTTTAGTTTTTCTACTTTATTTAATTTATAAAATGGTATTACCCTGACATTCTCATATTTTTCTCCATATTTTTCATTAAGCCGCCCTTCAAACAAATCAACCAGTTCAACTTTAACATTTTTTTCATTTAAAAATTTAAGGATGACCTCCATCATGATATCATCCCCATAGTTATAACCATAGTATCCCCATAAAACTAAACGCATATTAAACCTCCTAAAATTTTGGATTCATTTAAAATCATTTATTTTTTATTTATTTTTTAATTTGATTCCTTTAACTTTATTCAAAAGTAAGCTCTTATTTAGATATATGAAAATTAATAACGAGAAGAAAAAAGAAACATAAGAGATACTAATATTTTTTGTATAATACAAAAACACAAAGACAACTAGTAATAAATGGCTTTTAATTAAAAAATTAATGTCAATTTTAATCTTAAAGTACTTTTTTGTCTGAAATATTCTTATAACCCACATTGAACCAAATGAAATTGCAGTAGAGATTGTTGCCCCATGTATTCCTATTATAGGAATTAATATAATATTAAATATGATGTTAATTATTGAACCAAATATAGAACTATAGAAAGCTCCTTTTGTATCTTTTGAACTTTGAAATCCAGTTCCATAAAAAGAAGAAAAAGCCGAAAACATTGCAGAAATATAAAGGGCAGGCATGTAAAGATATGCATCAGCAAAAGATTTATCAATTAGAAATTTAAATATTATTGGTGTCGCTGAAAGTAGAATCAATAAACTTGCGATTTGAAATCTTAAAAAATAATTAAACATCTTTGAATAATATTCATCACGATCTTTTGATTTATATTCTGTAATTGCACTCTCTTGCCAGGCTAAGTTAAATATACTGTTTAGAATTATTAGAATAGATGGAAATTTATTAGCAAGTGCATATATACCGTTTGCCTCCATGCCTATAAATAAATTTAAAAAAAATCTATCAGAAGCGTTCATTACCCACCAGTTAATTACGTTAGGGATCAATGGTAATGAATAAATAATAATTTCTTTCTTTAAACTAGGACTAGAGAGATTGAATTTTATATAGGAACTTATTTTTAACTTTTTTTCAATATATATAATTGCAGCAATGTTAGATAAAATCATTGAAATAATAATCCCATTTATTTTAAAATCCAAGAAGATAATGAGTACAATATTTGAACATAGATTTACTAATGTACTAATAATACCGGCAATTGCATATATAAGATTTTTTCTTAACCCTCTTGAAATTTGTAAGTATAATGAATTAAATATCAGAACATTAAAGTAAATCATTATCAGAATTGCAAGCTCAATTTTGATGAAGTTTATTAAAATTAAGTAAATAATATCCACAAATAATAAATTTCGAAATACTATCTTAAATGAACTTGATATTATTGAAGTTTTTTGATGTTCATCTTCTGATTCTAATAAGAAACGGAATAATCCATCCGTAATTTGAAAAGTCACAATTGGGAGAAATAAACTTATAGTTGTTATAATGATGTCTATATAACCATATTCATTTGTAGAAAGGTAATGAGTATATAACGGCAAAAGTAAAAAAACAAGAATCTTTGAAGATAAATTCCCTATAGTATAAATTAATGTATTCTTAATAAAGACTTTTTCTCTGCTCATATAAATTATTCCTTATCCTTAAACCATTTTATTTAAAACGTTAATATCTAAAAACGTCACTTTATTTAAAAATGATTTAATGCGAAGTACTATGTTTTCGTAAAAATTATTAGACTCGATTATTTCGAAAATTTGATTTATAACTCATTATATAAATCAAACATTTTTTGACCTATTTTATCCCAATCGAGATTTTTAACAAATCTTTTGTATGAATCCATGTTATTTTGATTTTCCATTTCTTCTATAGCCTTGACTAAACCTATTAGTAATCCTTGTTCATCTTGGTTATTATACATAAATGCTATCTCATTATTAAAATACTCGAGCATAAAAGGTGTTTCAGGGCAAACTATAGGTTTATTTAATGAACATGCTAAAATAGCCGTACCGGATGTAGTAATATTCTTATAAGGAAGCACTACAACATTACTTGTTTCTATTAGGTCTACCAGTTCATTATCAGGTATAAATCTTAAGTCTAGAGTGATTCTTGAATTTTTTTTTATTTTATCCAATACCCTATCCATTCCAATGTATTGTTTACCAGCAATAATCAGATGAACTTTATCATAGCTTTCTAATTTAGAAAATGCATGTAACAAATCTTCAATACCTTTATAGGGCTTAATAGCCCCTACAAATAAAAATACAAATGAATCATTTGATATATTATATCTTTTTCTAAAATTAATATTTGATTTGGTATAAGCACCTTTATAATGTCCATGTTCAATTATTTTAATTTTACTGTCTTCAATTCCGAATTCATTAATTACCAAGTTTTTAATTGAATTTGAAGCCACTGTAATTAAATTACAATTTTTTAATGTTAATTTTCTAATTAGATATTCCAACTTCTTAAACTTAAAGTTGTGTGGATATAAATTATGCACAGTCCAAACAAGATTGGCCCCTTTTATTTTGATAAAAAATAAGGCAAATAAAAATATTATACTTTTAATAATGAATAAAATTAAATTTCTACTTTGATAATAAGGATGTAGCCAATGAATATGCAAAATATCGCCTTTTCTCAATGAGAAGATATTTGTTTTTTTAAAATCCTTTACAATAATACCCTGTTTCTCAATATGGTATGAAAATAATTCATTATATTTGTTTGTAGAACTATATTTAGGAGACATCCATACTTTTCTTTCAGTACTCAAAATAAACACTTCCTAAGATCTTTAATTTTACAATATAGTGTCATGCATCAAAAAAAAGTTCTAGTTTTCATTTAAAAGTTGATTATAACAATCAATATGTTTATTAATCGAGTTCATTTGATTAAATAACTTAGAATAATCTATACATTCATTAATAATACTTTGTTTTTCACCAAGAGTTTTTTCTTTGTACTCAATAATTAAATCCACTAAGCTTTTTATATCACCAACATTAAATAGAGAACTTTCTCTATTATATATTACTTCAGGTATACCACCTATGTTGGAGGCTATTACTGGAGTACCAACACTATAGGATTCAATTATTACTCTTCCAAAAGGTTCTTCCCATATAGACGGGACAATAGTAAGGTCTACTTCCTCCATTTTCTTTAATACTTGTTCATGACTAAGCTTACCTGTATAAATTACCCTTCTATCTTTTTTGGATAATAATTCCAATTCTTCTCTTAAAGGACCGTCACCACAAATATAAAGCTTCGATACAGTGTTTGAATCAATAAATTCCATAGCTTTTATTAATACATCTACTCCCTTTACTTTTGCCAGTTGGCCAAAGTATCCAATCTCCAGTGGGTTTTTATGCGCTTTATTATTAATTTCAGTTAAGTCATGTTTAACAGGTGTAACAACATTAGGTATTACATATTTCTTTGAATTTGGAAAGAGACCCATTTCAACATGTTTTTCTAATATATGTTTTGAAATGCCAATTACACCTGACACATATTTTGTCATTGGCTTTGCAATTAAATTTAGATAACTTGATGTAAATAACTTTGAAGATACGGGTCTTAGTAAGGAATAATCCCTTAGTGTATGGATTATAGGGATATTTAATTCATAAGCTGCCTTCCAAATCCCAACACTTAAGCCAGGTAAATTTTGTGTGTGAACTATTGATGGTTTGCTTAATTCAAATATTTTTTTTGCCTGTCTATACTGAAAAATATTATAACAATCAATTAAATGCCATATTAGTTTACCAGCAGGATGGATATCTCCTTTATTCACCAACCATTTTAAATTATTATAGGGTAAACGAAAAACAGGTACATTATTAATATTTTCTTTTATTACTTCATTCTTTTGAGGACCAACAGTCAGTATTGAAACATTTAATTTCTTTTGTAATCCTTCAGCAAGTAATTGAGTGGAGATTTCAGCCCCGCCCAAAATATATGGTTGATATAGACTATGAACTAAGAAAATTGAATTTAATTTACTCATACCGATCCGCCTTTATTTTTTCACCTTTATTTTGTGTACTATTTAATTTTAAGACAAAAACATATATTAAGCCTGAATATACCCAAAAATAAGCCATAGTATGACCTGGTGTAAAGTTATAAGAAAAAAGAAGTTGGATTAAACCAACATACAGTCCAACAAGATATGCTCTATCAACTTTTCCAATTTTATTTTTTATTATAAGAATATGGGCTTTATATAAAACAATTAGAAACGTTAATAAAAATAAAACCAGTCCAATTAACCCAGCATCGTGTAAGATTGTTAAGATAGTATTTGCGATCCACTCATTCTCATCATATTTTTTTATACTAAAATAACCATTGCCAATTAGAGGATGTTGAGACCAATCATTTATAGCTAAAACATACCTATCCAGCCTATACCTACCTGTCCCCGTTTCAAAATCAAACAGACCAGTAAGTTTAGTTAGAAAAAATCCTTCCCTGCCAGATACTATGTCAAATGTTCTAGTTAAATATACAAAAACAGGACCTAATATAAAAGTGAGTATAAGAGCAATAAATATATTTTTTATATTAATAAATTGTGATTTATAATAGACTGCAATAAAAATTCCACAAATAATAAATCCTATCCATGAAGAACGAGTCCAACTTAAGAAAAGACCAATGATTAATGTTATTAAACATATTATTAATAATTTTTGATATTTCACATGGGTTTTAGAAACTAAAAGTGAAAGAACTAATAATGCAGACGAACTCAAAAAACTCCCTAAAAGATTAGCCTCGAAGAAAGTTCCATTTATTGTAACAGAAGATCCTACCTGTCCAAATTGAATTCCCCCGATATCTAATGAAAAAGCCGTGTATAACATAAAACTTACTATTCCATATAATGATTGAAGAAAAGCTATTATTATATAAAAATTAATAAACTTATATAATTCTTCCTTAGAGAGATTTTTTAATTGGACCATAACAATAAAGGAAAGAAACACAAGAATAAATTGAATAATTCCTTTTATTGATATACTTAATATTGGACTAGTAAAAAAAGTTGTTATCGATAAGTATATTAAAAATATACAAAATAATATTTCAGGAAGGTGTAAATATAATTTAGTTTTTCGACTTGTTAATAAATACGCGATAAATGAAATAATTGAGAGTATACATATTAGATTATCAGGTCGTATATCCACAGTACCAATGGGAATTATATAACCGTTGAAAGTTACAGCTATTATTAATAGATAAATAGTTAATTCCCATTTAAATACCAAAAAAATAAAGATTAATAATATACTTAGGTATAAAAATATATTAAAATTTATAGAAGAAATAGCCCCAATAACACTTCCAATTAACAAAATAAACAGAATTAATATAGTTCCCTTATTAACAAATCCACTTTTTTGTTTATTCATTTTTTACCCCCTTCCCATAACACTATTATTTATCATTAAAAATAGGATAATTTGGAGATTCGTTATTTAAAATCCTTATATAACTTTCAGCTACATAATCCCACTGGTATCTTTGATTAACTCTTTTTTTCAACTGTTCATTTTGATTGTTAAGTTTTAACAAATCACCAAAGTTTTCCGGAAGAGTCTCTTTATCAAAAAGAATACCGTTATCCCCTAATACCTCTTTACTAAACGGGCTATTAATTGCCATTATTCTGTTAGCATTTTTCATGGCCTCCAATAAAGCCGGATTTGTACCTCCTACAGAATTACCATGTATATATGCAAAACAATTTGATCTTAATATTGTTAATATTTTTTTATCATAGATCGCATCTAATACAATTATTCCGTTTTTATTTGAATTCGATTTTATTTTTTTAGCATAATCAGTTGGGTCCTTATAACCAATTAACACCATTTTATATCCTAATTTATATAGATCTGACTCTTTATAACCATTAAGAATTTCAAGTGGAAGATTATCTGGCTCAAACCTAGTTATTTGTAAAAAATATTTATCCTGCTTTAATCCATATCTTTCTAATATCTCTTGTTTCTCTTCATTTGTATAATTTTCTATTTCCGGAGATCCATAAGGGATAAAATGTGTCTTTTTATTAAATACCCTCAAATAGTAATCTTGAATTCCAATTGAGTCCGATATTAAGTTTTTAAAAAACTTACAAATTAATAATGATGTAATAAAATAATATGCTTTGAAAGGAAGAGACCACTTTGCCCTTCTCCATTCAAGTCCATCTGTATTTATTGCAATGGGTACTCCTGTAAACTTACTTAATAAGATTCCAGGAAAATTAGCATTATTAAACCAAAAGATATAATCATATTTTTTCCTATTCCTAATTAGATAAATACCTGTTTGAATTGAAGACATTATTGTATCAAAAGTCTTTTTTGAACTTCCCTTTACATATATTAAATTTCTTTCATCAATTTTATTAATATGTTCCGAATGATATGAAGAAGCTCTACAAAGAACATCACATTCAATATTATTGATAACAAATCTTTTAGATATTTCATCAACAGCAGTTTCGAAGCCACCATAGTTAGCTGGAATACCCCTAGTTCCACAAAATGCAACCCTTTTTTTCTCTATATTATGGTTATTCTTATCCGTCATTTTTAAAGACATTAGTATTTAACCTACCTTTTTTCGAAATTAATATAATAACTCTGAAATTGACTCGAGATACGATTTTGCAGAACTTTCCCAAGACCACTTCTTAGATTGAGTAATTCCCTTGTTTGAAAGACTATCAGCCATATCCTGATTATTCAAAATACTACGAATAGCCTTCGCGATTTCATTTGGTTCTAAAGGGTTAACTAATAGTCCAGCATTGCCCACAACCTCAGGAATAGCAGTTAAATTGGATGTAATAACTGGTACTCCAGAAGCCATTGCTTCTAAAGGAGGAATTCCAAAACCCTCTGCAAAAGACGGGTAAACAAATACCTTTGCAGCTTTATAAATTAAAGGCAAAAACTTGTCATCTATTGAATCTAGGATAAAAACATCCTTGTTTAATTCAAATTCATTAAGTTCCTTATAAAATTTATCAAATCCAAAATCTGGTCTACCTACTATTACAAGAGGAGGAGTTTGTTTTTCAAACTTTTTTACAATTTTCATTGCCTTCAATAAATTGATATGATTTTTCCTTGGTTCAATTCTTCCGACTGTTAGGATATAATTTTCGACACCAAATTTTTCCTTAATAACCTTTTTTGCCTGTTCAATATTAACATTATTAAATAGATTATAATTAACACCATTAGGGACAATTTTAATCTTATTTTCTTCAATTCCATATATCTCTATTAATTTGTTTTTTGAATAATTTGATACCGTGTGAATTTGGTTAGCTCTCTTTGCTGAATATCTTACCAATATTTTATTTCTAATAACTTCTGATTTTGTAAAGTATTCTGGATGAGTTTCAAATAGGATATCATGTATTGTAATAACAGATTTACAAGGGAGAAATATTGGAGAAATATATTGACTATGAAGAATATCAATTTCTCGTTCCTTTAAAAGTCCATAAGATTGATATGCTAATCTTTTAATTCTAGAATCACTTTTGTAAGTAATATACGAACTATTTCCTTCAAATGGCTTTCCATCCTCCCAAAATCCTAAAAAGTTGTAGGTATTGACCTTATCTTGTATTAAAATATTTTCATATAAATTAGCAAGATAAGTTCTGCTTCCTTGGAATTTCCCAGACAGTATATGTGCATCTACCCCGATATTAATCATTTTAGTTAACCCTTTCTAAAACTAAGAATAAGAAACTGTACAAAAAAAAATAACTTTATTTTCTGATTCTAATAAGATCAATGTTTTAATAATTAATTTAGATTAAGTACCAAACATCTAATCTATTTTTACAATGAAAGAGGTTTGGTAGCTCCAAACCTCTCATTCAACAATATAAATTACTTGAACATTTTCAAAAGTGATTTATAGCTTTAATAAATTCTACTCTTTATAATCTTAGCAGGTATCCCAGCTACTATACTATACGGTGGAATATCTTTAGTAACAACACTACCAGCCGCTACAACTGACCCCCTACCAATCCTCACACCATCTAAAATTATTGCGCCTGTCCCAATCCAACAATCATCTTCGATAAATATTCCTTTTCTTTCAACACCTTGCTCTTTTATTGGCTTTTCAGTATTAATGTATATATGATTTTCTGAAGACATACTAACATTTGGACCTAACATTACATTATTTCCTATACTAATATAACCCGCAGGACCTATATAGTTCATAGCTCCTATTGAAGAATTATTTCCAACCTTTAAGCCTTCCCCTAGTATACCCTTATAGTAACCTGATGGTCTTATCATTGCACTACGACCTATGGTTACGTTATCACCAAATGTTAATCCTTTTTTAGATAACCCTTGTATTTCGGAATAATCTTCTGCTTTAAAATTTTTCCCTACAGTTATTTTGTTAGGTTGTCTAATTTGGACTCCTTTACCGACAAGAACTAATCCAGTACTTTTTTTAAAGAAAAATTTATAAAATAAACCTTTAATTATTTTATATAAAACTGAAGGTATATTTTCAATAAAAAGCTTATCTCCATTGTTTCCTTTATAATTAAAAACCATTTAATCACCTTCGAAATTTTATTAATATAGCAAGAAAAATATGTGTATACTTTTGTTTTAAAAATAGGTATACCGAACGGCTTATTTATTTCTTCTATAATATTACATACGGCTTGATTATCAGAGCAAATTACAATTCTATCACCGTTAAAGGAGTCATAACTGGCAGAGCCTTCGCGTAAAGGCTGGATTAGAAAGAATCCCTACAATATGTCCGATTTCGGATAAACAAACATCAGTAGCTAATCCTACATAGCCTGTAACAACATCTGAAATTCTCTTGTTAATATCCTTCATTATCCAATTTAAAATAAAGGTTCAAGTTGAAATAAAATAATAATGGCACCAAACTGGAGCTAAATATAAGAAGTTTATTAAAAGGCATCTTTAGATCCAAATAATACAAGGACCGTTTTAAATATGATCTTTATATCAAAAATAAAGGAACGTTCTCGGATATATTGAAGATCCAATTCCACCATTTCGTCAAACCCTACACTGTTTCTCCCACTTACTTGCCAGAGTCCAGTACAGCCTGGTGTGACCAATAAACGCTGCTTGTCATACTCAGAATAAACAGCAACTTCTCTAGGAAGCGGTGGACGGGGACCAACCAAACTCATATCTCCTTTTAATACATTAAATAGTTGGGGTAATTCATCAATACTAGTTTTCCTGATAAACTTTCCAATTTTTGTAATCCTTGGGTCATCCTTCATTTTAAACATGGCACCAGATATTTCATTATGCTTTAACAGTTCTTGTAACTTTTCCTCCGCATTGGATATCATCGAACGAAATTTATACATTTTAAATTCTTTTCCATTCAGCCCAACTCTTTTCTGTGAAAACAGAATTGCTCCCTTTGGGTCTTCCATTCTAATTAAAATGGCAATAATAATAAAAAGAAAACCCAAAAGAAGAATTCCAATTGAAGAACCAATAATATCTATGAATCTTTTTGTTAATAAATATGTCTTTCCGTCATTAACAAGTAATTTCTGGTTTTTTAAATATGATACTTCTTGATTTGCCAAATTAGACACCCTTGACCCCTTCCTTCTCTATAGCATTACTTTTTCTTCAACTAATGAAGAAACTAGATTTTTTAAGTAATCTAGCATGTCATCATGGAGATCTTCATGCTGCAGTGCAAATTCAATCGTAGTCTTAACAAACCCAAACTTTTCACCCACGTCAAATCGTTTTCCTTCAAAGTCATAAGCAAATACTCTTTGTATTTCATTTAAACGCTGAATCGCATCCGTTAATTGGATTTCCCCACCCGCTCCTTTTTCCTGACGGTCAAGAAACATAAAGATTTCCGGGGTTAAGATGTAACGGCCCATAATTGCTAAATTAGAAGGAGCCGTTCCTTGTTTTGGTTTTTCAACGAAGTTACTTACTTGGTAACGACGTCCTTCTTGCGATGAAGGATCGATAATCCCATAACGGTGTGTTTCATTTTCAGCTACTTGTTGCACTCCAATTACTGAAGAGAAAGTTTCTTCATATTGATTAATCAATTGACGTAAGCAAGGTGTCTCACTCTGAACAATGTCATCACCTAACAGAACGGCAAAAGGTTCATTGCCAATAAAGTTGCGAGCAGACCAGACAGCATGTCCCAGTCCTTTTGGTTCCTTTTGGCGGATGTAATGGATATCTGCTAGATTCGTAGCGTACTGAACTCTTTCTAATAGATCATATTTTTCTTTCTCGATTAAATTCTGTTCAAGCTCGATCGCATTATCGAAATGGTCTTCGATCGCACGTTTACCTTTACCAGTTACAATTATAATATCCTCAATACCAGCTGCCACCGCTTCTTCCACTATGTATTGAATAGTAGGCTTATCAACAATCGGTAACATTTCTTTTGGCATCGCTTTTGTTGCCGGCAAAAATCTTGTCCCCAACCCTGCAGCTGGAATGATTGCTTTTCTTACTCTTTTCATCTTTCAAACCCCCTTATAATATTTCGCTTATCTAAAAAACCCTTTTATCAACTAAAGCACTATGGGCAAAAAAATAAATACCTAATGGAAATGCAAGTGCTTTCACACTTATTCTTTCATTAGATATTTATTGTTTTATTAAAAATCGGGCATCTAACCCGTCCTCACATCATGCTTTTGACGACATGCGTCTAAGGTCCTCTGATGGACCCACAGCACAATCGAGTGCCCCCATCGATAACGGGCAGGGAGCCTCGCCGATCAGGCACTTAAGCCTGATAAAGTTGTAAAATGATAAACTGTTAACTCTCTTCGGCTAATTTTTGTTAAAATATTTTAAAGAATTTCTTCTTTTTTATACGCTCCGGTACTTCTTTATAGACGTGACTTCCTTCAATCACAAGTTCAGCATTCTCTTGGAACAAATAAACCATGTCATTCCCGTACTTTGCTTGAATGATGTCAAAAGCTTCTCTCATTTTAAAGGTACGATTGTTTGTGTTGTGAGCATCTGATGCAATAAAGTGAGTTAAATTTGCATCAACTAATTGCAGAGAAAAGCTCTTAATCTTTTTTCCAAAATCTCCGCAAATACTAGCTGCAGTAACCTGGGTTAATGCTCCCTTTTTCACAAACTGATAAAGAAGTTCGGGACGTTCAATGATTTCCTGGTTCCGTTCCGGATGCACAATCACCGGAATAAGTCCCTTCGTCTGCAAATCATAAAACAACTTCTCCGTGTATCTCGGGACATGGCTAGACGAAAACTCTACCAATACATATTGTGTGTTATCTATTGGAAGGATTTCGCCTGTTTCATAGCCAACAACCATTTCCCCATATATCCGTGTTTCCTGACCTGGAAGAACGTTTAAATCAATCTTTTCTTCTAGTAAAACCTTGTTTAACTCTCTAACTCTATCAATAATTGTCTGTTTAGGATTTTCATAACGGTTGTTCATATGATGCGGTGTAGCAACAATCGTGTGAATTCCTTGTTCGACAGCCTTCTGCGCCATCTTGACACTTTCCGACAAATCCCTTGCCCCGTCATCAATACCAGGTAATATATGACAATGTAAATCAATCATTGGTCACACACTCTTTCCAAAATACTGTTATTTTTAGCAACATTTTTAATAGTAGCACTAGTCAAGGGAGAAATTTGTCGAAATTTGTCACTTAGAACCATAATAATAGTAATAATCATTATTTTTTACTTCTTTATTATTCAGGACGACACCAAGTAGTTTGCTTTGAGCATTTTCAAGCAATTCCTTACTCTTTTTCGCTTTTTCAATTTCTGTTTTTTCACTAAATACAACGAAAATTGAACCATCACACTGATTGGCAAGGATTTGCGGATCAGCTACTGCTAATAATGGCGGGGTATCAAAGATAATATACTCAAATTCCGCCTTTGCATCTTCAATAAATTGTTCCATCGATTTTGAACTTAACAACTCCGCAGGATTTGGTGGAATCGGTCCACTGGTCAGGATATATAAATCCCGTTCCTCTGTTTCAAGAACTGTTTTTTCAAGTGTCCTTTGCTTTGTTAATACGGTCGTAAAGCCAAATAAGTTATTCAACCCAAATGTGTGATGAACGGTCGGTTTACGAAGGTCTGCATCGACTAGCAACACCTTTTTACCAAGTTGTGCAAACGTAACCGCAAGATTCGCAGCAGTTGTAGATTTTCCTTCCCCAGGTCCTGAAGAAGTAACAAGGATTGCTCTTATTTCTTGATCAATCGAGGAGTACTGGATATTTGTTCGAATTGTTCGATATTGCTCAGAAATCGGTGACTTCGGATCGACTGCTGTGATAAGCTTACGTCTTGCATCTTTACTGACTAATTTCTTCTTTTTAAGAGCCAAGTGTCTCACCTCTTACCGTTGATTTTCTTGCTGCACGACGAGTTACTGATTCTTGCATCTTTTGGTCATCAATCGTCGCGATGACGCCTAGTATCGGAAGTCCTAAGACCTTTTCAACATCCTGTTCGTTTTTAATCGTGTTATTAAAGTACTCAAGTAAGAATGAAAGTCCGACACCGGCCATTAATCCAACAACGATCGCAATCGCGACATTTAATAATGGTCTTGGTTTAATTGGAGCAGGGTTTTCAGTAACATCTGCTTTTGCCAAGATGCTCACATTGTCAACATTCATGATATTTGCAATCTCTTTTTTGAACACTTCCGCCGTTTTGTTAGCAATTTGTGCAGCTACTTCTGCATTAGGATCCTGAACCAACAAGTTGACAACTTGGGAATCCTTTTCGCTGCCTACCGTAATCTTTTCTTTTAATTGTGCGGCTGTCATGTTTAAATCAAGCTCTTCCGAAACTTTATCTAAGATCGCCGGACTTGTAATAATTACATTATAGGTGTTAATTAATTGAAGGTTTGTTTGTACTTCACTCGTGCTATACAAAGATTGTTCTTTACTCTTTTGGTTAACGAGAATCTGTGTAGAAGCTTGGTAAGTCGGGGTTAAGAAAAAGTAACTTACAACTCCACTAACAATTGCAGCAATTAATGTTATTGACACGATTAATAGCAATCGTTTTTTCAATGTCTCGAGCAGCTCTTTTAAACTAATAGTCTCTTCCATTTCGTCCTCCTAAAATTTCGATACAAAACATTGTATATTATACCATAATTTGTTGTGTTTTGTGTTTTTTTGTCATCTAATAACCACTTAACTTATTAAACACCATTTTTACAGAAATTTGAAGTGGTAATTGCTAATTTACATAAATTTCATTTTTTAACTAGCTAAACTAATTTGAACACTTCTTTGTAAATAATTGTAGATTTAAATCGAAATTGAGCAAATTTTTATTTCCCATCTGCTATAATTAATATGCAATCTATATTTGGGGGTTTTTTTAGTTATGCAGAAATTTCTAACAGCATTATTAGGCATCGGCTTCCTTATTGTCCTCTATTTAGGTCAAACACATTGGAATCAGGAACAGCAAGCATCAGCAAAAAGTAAACCGATTAATCAGTCATCCAAAACTAAGGTAGATAACCAAAACGCGGAGGAACAGGAATTACTTAAACTCACAAGTAATTGGCCTACCAACGCTGTTGATCAATTTAAGCAATCCTTAAAAGAGGACAAACCATTTACCATTCTTTTTACTGGTTCTCCTGCGATTGGTTCTGAGACAGATGGTTCTTTTCCGCTTATTAAAGAGCAGCTAATTAAAACATTGGGCGAGCAGCATATCAACGTAGAGCTCAAAACCTTTAATTCCACTTCGACTCAATTACTTTATAACAATAAACAAGAAGAAATTGCGGCAGTTAATGCTGATTTAATTATATTTGAGCCGTTTATTCTAATGAATAATGGGGAAGTACTAATTAAAGATACCTTACAAAATACATCTAAGATTATTGATGACATCCAGGCGAACAAACCTGATACGGCCTTTATCCTGCAGCCATCCTTCCCGCTTTATAAAGCAGAAATCTACCCACGCCAGGTAGCTGAACTAAAAAAGTATGCACAGGAAAAGCAACTTACCTATCTCGACCATTGGACAGCATGGCCTGATCCAAATACTGTCGCGATGAAAGACTATCTTAAACCGGACATGAGCGCCCCAAGTGAAAAAGGCAACCAAGTGTGGAGTGAATACATAATAAAATTATTAACTAACAGCAAAAGCGAATCAGAATAATGATTCGCTTTTTTAATTCACGTGACCGTAAGGTCAAAAAGATTTCCTAGCCAAACTAACCCAATAAAAATGGAATATAGGTTATTATCTGAAAACGTTATCAACGTTAACAACACTATATAATAGAAGAAACTAGGATTTTTATCCTTTCCTACAATTAAAAAGGGCTGTCGAGTTTTACTTCGACAGTCCTTTGTTTATATATATATGATTAGACAGCCATCAAGTTTTTCAGGTCTGCTGTTAAGTCTGCGATTAGTTTTTCTAGGGTGATGCCATTCTCGTTTTTGCCCGTTTCGTATGCCCTTCTCACGATCTCTGAGAAATTTGCAACATTGGAGATTCTAGTTTCTGCTGTACGATCCACCTTTCTTTTCCTCCTTTAGTTTAATCTAATTCCCAATTCTACTAGAACAATAGCTTCTTGTAAATGTATGTCCAGTCGACTTTTGTGGAAATAATATGAAAACTATCTAATATTGTCATTATTTCAACGATTTAGAGAGGAAATTGTCCTATTAAGCAGGTTTTGGGTTGGGTGTTTTCTGCCGTTAATTTAGCAAATTATTCTAGTTTTTCACCTCTTTTCTAGTAATTCAGTCAAGATTTGTAACTTTTTTATCAAACTACTAGAAAACTATGGTAAAATTATTAAAAATGTGTAGAAAAAGAGGTGATTTGCTAGATGAAGAAAACCATTGTTCGTGCCTTATCGACAGCTGCCCTGCTTTCGACCGTTTTTGCAGGAACTGCCCTGGCCGATACATACAAGGTCCAAAAAGGCGATAGCTTATCGAAAATCGCTCAAAAATATCATACGAGTGTCAAAGAAATAAAATCAGCAAACGGATTGAAGTCGGATTTTATCTCCGTCAATCAAATGCTCAAGATTACGGTCGCTAGCAAACTGACTCAGGCTTCAAAGCCAGCCACTTACACCGTTGTAAAAGGTGATGCCTTGATTAAGATTGCCAACCGTTTTCATGTGACCGTTGGTGAACTGAAGCTGTGGAACAAGCTTGATACCACGATTATTCGTGTCGGTCAAAAGCTTACAGTGGCGGCTCCTAAACAGACACCGACCGCAGCAAAACCATCTCCGACGCCGACGACGCCAACTGCAAAGCCGAAAACAGGTGCAACCGCTCAGAAGACATCTACAGCAGCTACCAGTGTTTACACGATAAAAAGCGGCGACTATCTTGGCAAAATTGCTGGGAAACATAAAACAACGGTGAGCCATTTGAAGTCACTTAACAAACTAAAGTCCGACATGATTTATGTTGGCCAAAAACTGAAGGTTCCTGTGCAGGAGGCACCAGCGTCTCCAGGAAAACCTGTGACACCTACAACACCGAAGCCACCAGTGACAACCACGCCTGCTACTTCATTACCTGTTGTAAAGCAGACGGAAGTGACAGATTATATCGTTAAAAGCGGGGATACGCTTGGTAAAATCGCTGGCCAATATAAGATTTCAGTTAAAGATTTGAAAGCTCTTAACAAATTAACCTCCGACCGGATTAATGTAGGCCAAAAACTCAAGGTCCCTAAACTAAAAGTGACTGACACGAAGACCGAACCAACTGATAACGCGGATTTCGCCGCAAAGATGGTCGCAAGTGCCAGGAAACTAATCGGTATTCCTTATGTCTGGGGCGGCAGTACTCCGTCTGGCTTTGACTGCAGCGGGTTTGTTTATTATGCTGCCAAACAAGCAGGGATTGAAATTAGCCGTACTTCAGCTGCAGGCTTCTATGACCGCACCTATTATGTCAATACGCCAAAAGCGGGCGACATTGTTTTTTTCGAAAATACATATAAAAAAGGGATTTCCCATCTAGGAATCTACCTCGGCAACAACCAGTTCATCCATGCCAATGATTCAGGTGTGATGATTTCCAATTTGCAAAGCCCGTATTACCAGGCACACTTTGCGAGCTTTAAGCGTTTCTACTAAAAAATAGTGGTAAGACTAGTCTAAAAATTTTTGTTGGAATTTTTTTATGTTAATCGCATACTAATAAAACAATAGTCAATTATTCTAGTTTTTATCATTTTTTTTTAGGGGGGCACACGTTTAATGGAATGGTATTTAAAAGTCTTAAAGAATTATGTAGGCTTTTCAGGTAGAGCAAGACGGAAGGAATATTGGATGTTTGTTCTCTTCAATATGATCGCCATGCTTATTTTAGCCGCTATTGATGGGGTCTTAGGTACATACCCATTATTTTATGGGCTCTATTCTTTAGCCGTCCTGTTACCATCACTAGCTGTTACAATTCGCAGGCTGCATGATGCCGGCAAAAGCGGCGCATGGATTTTAATTAGCCTTGTTCCTTTGGTTGGTGCGATTGTCCTCCTTATCTTTACCTGTTCGGATAGTCAAGCTGATGACAACCAATTTGGACCAAACCCGAAAGCAACGTTCTAGTTTTTTAACCGCCTTTTTTGTTAAAAGGCGGTTTTTGTTTTGGAGGAAATCGGGAGATTTCCTTAATTAGCCCTGATTTGATACAGTATCCAAGTCTTAAGCAGAGTCTAGGTTTTCAGTGTCTGGAATTCATCTCGAAGCCAAGGGATCGGTCGCAGCCGTGCGTGAGGTATAGGGAATGAAGATTGAGATCATTTTTTTTAAATTTCCTGTCCGTCCTGTCCGTCCTGTCCGCCCTGACCGATGTGGACTCTCTGTCGATGATTCTCACTGAGGCTTCTATTGGGATCGGTGTTCAAGCCTATTCTCCATTAGCTGGGGGATGTCGATAACGCAGGAAGTAAAAGTATCAAGACGGAATAAAATGGATAACCATTCCTTAGACGATGGTTATCCATTACACTTAACTATTTTTTACTATCTCTTGCGGCTTGTTTCCTAGCTTTTTTACTTTGTGTCAGCTCGCCTCCAAATTCTGTATCTGCCTTATTACTTCCAGTATGGGGCTGATTTCGATTGTTATTTCGGTTTGTCATCGTATTTCCTCCTCTGTCATCATGCGTAGATTTTCCCTGATGTTTCAAATAAGCCACCATTTGAAGTAACGTAAGTAGGATCGTTTGCTTCCTAAAACGTAATTTTTAGCGGCTAATTTTATCGTGCTTTTTTATCATGAGATTTATTCCATAAATAATAGGATTTTCAAAGAATAAATAGCTGACAAAAAACGCTTGGAAATTCCAAGCGTTTTTATGTGTTAATTTTTGTAGTTAATATAAAAGCAAATTCATATGCTACTTTTTCATGTGAATTGATTTGTTGGAAATCTACCTACAACTACTTCAGTATCATAGATACTTCTCCATTCGAATATCCGTCCACATTTTACCATGGCAATATGTAAATTTTTCGATCCGGCCGATCTCTTTGTAGCCTAACTTCTGATAGAGTTTTTGTGCTTGTTTGTTAAATTCAAAAACGCCTAATTCAATCCGCTTCAGCCCTTGCTTCTTAATCTGTTCCTCCATATATTGAATGGCATCATAACCAATCCCTTTGCCTCGTCCTTCGGATTCACCAATAGTGATTCCGATCCAGGCGGTCCCAGGCTCTTTTTTGTAGAGATAGTTTGGATCGACCACATAGTTCATTTCACCGATTAACTGGTCATTGAGATAGATAAGATAGATGTGATGGTCTTCCAAGCGTTTTGTTAAGTCCTCCAGGGACATTTCTTCACGACGTTCCATTTCTGATTGGTTTTGGTTCGGGCGAGTCAACGGAATTAATGCAGGGTCGTTTTCCCAACGATTAAACACCTCTACGATGTTTGAGGTAGGTTCAGTTAATTTTATAAAATTAGTGGTCATTGTGCTCTCCTCTCTAATACAATTACATTAAAGCTCTCGTAAATCTTGAGATAATCGAACCATATCTCTACAATGTATCCCATTTTCAAAAATCTCTTCCGGGTAGTGCTTAATAAAAAAGTCGATATCGACATCCGTTATTCTAAAACCACATTTTTGATAAAGAGCCAATTGCCCTATGCTGGAATTTCCAGTACCGACCTCTATGGTTTTGTATCCTTTTTGCTTGGCTGTTTGAATCGCACTCATTATTAATTGTTTTCCAATGCCCCTCCCTTGCTGGTTTTCCGCAACTGCTATATTCACCAATTCCACAGTTTCAGGTCTCGTCGGCAGGAGCACATACACCCCAATAATATGATTATCACTCTCAGCTACATAGCATTCTCCCCTATGCAGATATTCCTCAACAAGTGTTGGAGAAGGATCAGCTAATAACAACAATTCTATTGGAGGTTCTTCTTTTATTTTTAGTTTCCGGATATCCATATTACTACCTCTATAAATTGGATTTTCTCTCATTTTATCATTGCTTCTTCAACTCAAGATTTAGAATAATTTCCTATTATCCTCGTTGCTGAATAAGATAAAACGACTATTCCTCCCCTGGCTGATAAAAATAGGGTCCACAAAAGTATTCATGCGTCAGGATATAGGTCCATGTAAAATCTTTATCCACTACATAGACATCATCTATATAACCGTCCATTTCATTTATGATGTCTTTACTTTCTTTGTAGTAATATCGAGTGGTTAGTATGACTATGATTAATCCAATGAAAGAAACTAGAAGCCAGAGCAAGGGATTCACCTCTTTTTACAGAAATAAGATGGTGTTAGGATATGGTAGTTGAAATAGCATCTTCCTTTTCAGGATACATGATATAGTTTGACTTAGTTAGCGATTTTTCAAAAAAACCATAAAATGAGGTGTATTTTAGTTGAAAGTGATTGAAACAGAACGGTTGATCCTTCGCTGGTTAACACCCGAGGATGCCGCGTTTATTCTCGAGCTTTTGAATGATCCTTCTTGGATACGGTTCATCGGTGATCGAGGGGTGCGGACGTTAGAAGATGCTCGGAACTACATTGTAACGGGACCGATGGAGATGTACTCCCGGCTGGGCTTTGGTCTATATTTGACGGAGCTAAAGGATGCGGAGAGGACTCCGGTTGGGATTTGCGGATTGATTAAACGCGATTCTTTAGAGGATGTCGATCTTGGCTTTGCTTTTTTAACAAGGTTTCAAGCGAAGGGTTATGGCTTTGAGGCCGCTTCGGCCACGCTCGTCCATGGAAGGGAACAACTCGGTCTGAAGCGGATAGTGGCTATTACATCAAAGGATAATGATGGCTCATCGAGGCTGCTTGAAAAGGTCGGAATGAAATTTGAACGAATGATTGTGCTCGCTCATGATCCGGAGGAGCTTAAGTTGTTTGGGGTTGAATTTTAAATAGAGGTAGCTTCAGGGAATGCCAAACTGGTAACTGACACCAGACTTCTGGTTACAGTTTACCCCCAAAAATACGTTTGTGGGAATCAGACTCCTTGTTCTACAAGCTATTCTACAAAGACAACCGGGTGCAACGGCACCGAAAGGTGCTAATGTCATTCCCACATATAAGACCTGTTATTTAACCGCCTTTTACGAAAGGGTGGTTTTTGTTTTTGAGGAAATCGTGAGATTTCCTTAGCAGTATCAAAGATTGATACACACGAACGCTTCGATTACGGTCTCTACGTTGTCTGATTCTCGGATTCATCTCGGAGCCAAGGAAAGGTCGCAACCAAGAACGAGGAATAGGGACCGAAGACCCGAGTTCATTTTTATAAAAGTTACCTTTTTTAATAAAAACCCTGCTATTTATTTATGTGATACAATTTTTATCGGCCACTTTCAGGATTTATCTGCCGCTTTGAGCATTTTATCGGCCACTTGCCTTTTTCCACTGCCAAACCTCTTACAAATACCCCATTTCAAAAAAGACCCACCAATGTAGTACATCTTTAAAAATATTCTGGTTCCGTCCATTTGTGAATCCAAGTGACAATTTCCTCAAAGGATACATCTGGCTGTTCTGGATCCACGATTTGAACGCAAAAATCCTCTGCCCTTTTCAGATGGACAATTAACCGATATTTATTTTGTCTTAGAAACATATACAAACTAGCAAAAGCAGTTCGCTTATTTGCATTATGAAAACAATGATTTTTTAATAAACTTTCAAATAGGGCTGCTGCCTTTTCATAAATGGCAGGATAGGCATCTTCCCCAAATGGGCTCTGTTTCGGACGATTAACTGCGCTACTTAAAAGCCCCTTATCTTTCACACCTAGTGGTTCTTTTGGTGAATACAATCTTATTTGGTGAGTATTCAGAAACATTACTTGATGATCTGTTAAATATTTTACTTCGTCCATGATTACCTACCTATCAACCAAGTTTTTAAAGGTTTGGTCGTATTCATTAATCATATCGTTCATTTGCTCCAAGAATTGACGAGTTTTGTCCGTTTTGAAAGATCCTTCTTGGATACGATTCATCAGGGATAACGGTTTGAGAAGTTTAGAGGATGCTCGGAACACATAAAATTATATCAATATAATTTTGTAATGAAATTGTAATTTGGCTGTGATGTCTCTGTTACACCTTCCTAGTATATTAAAACTAACAAATCACACTAGGAGGTAACAATCATGCTAAAGAAATTCATCGTAGCATTTGTCATTATCGTTTCTTGCGGCTCTTTGTTTGCTAACATGGGTGATAAAGCGGAAGCAGCATATTATAATTCAAAAGCAGTTTCGGTTGCAAAGTCTAATTTAGGAGTACCTTATCGTTGGGGCGGAATATCACAAAGTGGCTTTGATTGTTCAGGACTTGTTAAATATTCATATGCAAAAGCTGGAAGAACGCTAAACCGAACCGCCGCTCAAATGTTCTATGGAAACGGATATCGTATCTATAATTATATACAGCCAGGTGATTTAATGTTCTTTGCTCCAACCAAGGCAAGTCAGCCGACACATGTTGCGATGTATATCGGGAATGGTAAAATGATTATGTCTTCTTCTTCAAAAGGAGTCATGATTACAAGCACAAACAACCCCTATTGGCATCCAAGATATGTTGGAACAAAACGCGTTTAACGACCATCTAGGAAGTTAAATATATATAAGTATTAAATTTAAAAGCCTGTATCGATAATAACTAAGTTATCATCGATACAGGCTTTTTCTTTTTTAAACTAAACTGCCCCTTATATACAGTATCAGAAAAAAAGCGTTGACGTGATGCACCCTTTATCATTGTTTATATGTATCCGATAAACAGTAGTTTTCGAGAAATCTAGCACAAGGTACATCATTTAAGACATATATACCTTAATGACCTTAAAATACTGATACATATAATAAACATATTGAAAACATTAATTTTTAATTGGTTACCTATATATATAATCAGATTATTTAGGTACAAAGATGATATTGAATTTTCAGAAAGCAAATCCTACTAAAGGGACAGTGCACCGCCTTTCTGATATATATTCACAGTTAAGTGGGAGTTTACGGCAAGAACTTTATAGGAAGTATTTTTTCAATGAAATTGCATAAAAACAATGCCCTTAAAAAGCATAGCTTTTTTTATTATAAATTTTATCATATTCTTCTTCAACTACCTGCCCCGTTTGTTTACCAAGAAAATCAACACCATAATTTAACAGGGCCAAATAAAAAGAAAAACTCGTCTTTTTAGGAAAGGCGAGATTCTTGGTTTTCTTGTCTAATTGATCTATACAATGTGGCTTTTGATACTCCTGTCATTTCTTCAATTTCTTTTACGGTGTATTGTTTACTATTGTATAGCTTAATGGCTTTTTCAACTTTCTTATTGTCCGCTTTAAGTGTCCCGCCTTTTCTTCCTCTTGCTCTTGCACTCTCTAATCCTGCTTTAGTTCGTTCAACTATTAAATCCCGCTCCATTTCTGAACGCTCATAATGTTTCTATAATATGAACTTAAAGGGAAAATAAAAGGCTATGTTAAAGTTTAAGATTGATTTTGAATAAACCATAATTACACATTAAAAAGGAGTTTGGAAATGTATCTCCAGCTCCTTTATTTTACTCCACGTTTTTCACTAAAGCACCCGTTACTTTAAGTGAAACACATCACAAAATAAATGCACTCTGTAAAGCAAGATTGTTTCCAATATATATGTAGTTATTGCAATGTATTATGAATTCATCGTTTTTTTCACTTACTTATTATTTCAGATAAAAAAATAATTAGAAATTTGATTTTATTATTCAAGATTCACTTGGTTTGTCTTCGAATATTTCCTTTCGGTCCATAAAAAAACATTTGTAATGAACTTTGCACAAACAATAACCAAAACATAGCCTAAAAATACGTGTATGTAGTTAGTCTTTCCGTATATTCTATGTAAATCCATTGAAACGAAAATCGGATTCATTAAAAATGCAAAATTTAATGCAGTTATACCAGAGAAGATATAATAATTTTTGTTATGATTTAGTGTCCATTGGTACACCAACATAAACGTAACAGGAATAATACTGGAGTCTATTGCAAAACCTGGAATCAATGGTATTAATGGAAATGGGTGATTCCAAAAACCCAGCTCTCTAGCGAATGTATCAATATAAAAAGCTAACATATGAACGCAAAGTCCATAAAATCCAATATGAAAGATTTTATTTTTATCAATTTTAAAAAACAGAACAATGAGGGGAGCAATAAACAGAGCTACTACCATCCAGTATTCGAAGGAAGTATATACGGAATAATCTATCCAATAATCAATTAAATCCTTACGAGCCTCTTTAATCGATTTTGCAATTTTATCAAATTGTTCTATCCGATTATCTTCCAATGAAACCATCCTTTTTAATTTATTCCTTGTACAAAATTTTCTAATTTATTCCCTAAATAATCTTCCTATTTTTGCGTCTGTTTATGTACAGAGATAAAATTCTCTCTTGAAAGTTTATTCTTCAACTAAACTGCCACGTTAGCTTAAGTATAATTGTTCACAATCTACTTGTTTTGTATATTAATATTTGATTATTTCACATAGTATATAACGCTTTCCAATAGCTAAAAATAAAATACAAAATTAAAGGGGTAAAGATAAATGCGGCAATTTATAGAAAATTTAGACTTAGGAGCAAAGGGACTGTGGTTTCCTGTTGCAGCAAGTGTTTTATTTGCTATAACAGCCCTTATAATCCCCAAAAAGAACATTTCCTGGAGGGAAATCTATATTACATTTGGGGTAGTAGGGTTTGTTACTTGGTTTAGCGATGGTCTACTTGCCAGGGGTTTCGATCTTTATGATATAGGGGATCCGAATAAAGCTGGACTTGGAGATATTCTCAGTTATACCTTTATACCAACCTCACTTGCAATACTTTATTTAAACTTCCTTACAAAGGATAATAAATGGAAATTGACAATCGGTTTCACTTTAATATCACTTTTAATAGAATTTGGGATGGTCTATGTTGGGTATATGAAATTTAAAGGATGGAATTGGTTAATTTCAATAATTGTGTTTCTTATTGCTTTCGGTCTTATACTACCAATTCATATTAGGTTAATTAGAAATACTATTGTCTAGATAGAATCTGCATACTTCTAACAAATTTACAAATAATACCTCTAATTGCATACATTTGAGGTGAAAGATTTGTATCGTAAATCAATTGATAATAAGTTGCTTTGGCTTATTTTTATGGGGATAGGAAGTGCAATCCTATCCAGTATCTTTAGCGGTATTATTATTACTTTATCTTTAAAAGGCCTGAAGCAATCGTCAAAAACCCAATCTAAAGGTGAAGTTGTTAATCTTGACAGTAGGGTGAGAAGGGGCTATTAATTTAGCCTTTTATGACGCCCTTTGGGTCAAATATGACATAAAAGAGTACAATATTTCACATTCTTGCTCTCTATGATGTGGTAGCGTCAGGAAAATGTACATCGTTAAATATAAAAAGCCCAGCTAGATCGTTGAAATGAAATGGTGCTTTCAAGTTGCTGATGAAAATAAATCTTTCGTTTTTGGGATTTGCTAAGGTGCTTCATGAATGCTTCTTCCCACTGTTTCCGAAGATCGTTCTTTTTGTTTTTGAATTCTCACATTCTAATTTCTTATTAAATCAGTGAAAGACGAATTTCTTAAACTATCAATTTGTTTCTGTCATTCTAAATTATAAGGGAGTTAATTTCATAGGAGATAACTATAGATTCCTCTTAAACAATATCCCCGCTTGTTCTGCCATCACACGAGATGGAATTGTCATTCCATTCTTAAGCCACCATCCAACTAACCCTACGAAAGCTGAACTGAAAAATTGTACAAAAATTTTTTAAAAAAGGACATACTGTCAGTGACATATTACTGTTGATGACAGTATACTGTTATTAACAGTAAAGTGTTGCCGAAAAAATTTTACATTCAAAATAGGGGGTTATATATTTCATGAAACATACAGGGAGACATACAGGTGCATTTCTTCTGCTGTTTTTAACAGAGGGAGATAGCTATGGAGGGAAACTTCTGCAGAAATGTGAAGAAGAGCTTCCCATCAATCCAATTGATAGTGCCATTCTTTATCGCACATTAAAAACATTAGAGAAAGAAGGTGCTGTTGAGTCTTATTTGGACACATCTGATCAAGATAAGCTGATAAAAATGTACAAAATTACTACAGTTGGAAAAAGAAAATTAGAAGATTTTCAAATAGATATCGAAGAAAAAATGAAGAACTTATCATTTTTCTTAAATAAATACAAAGAATGGAAGGAGTCTAATCATGATTAATGGTGCTATCCTTTACGCTATGGCTATTATTCTTCTCAGTATTTCTTTTATAAAAGATCGAAATAAAACAAGAGATGCTCTATTAAAGTCATGGAAAAGCTTTCGTAATATTATACCTGACATGCTATCAATTATGCTTTTCGTTGGACTATCACTATCTATATTAACTCCATCCTTAATTTCTTCAATCATTGGAGATAAATCTGGATTGACAGGTATTGTTTACTCAGCATTAATTGGATCTATTGCACTAGTTCCAAGCTTTGTTGTATTTCCTCTTGGACATACATTAGTCCAAAATGGTGCAGGACTCCCTCAAGTAGCTGTATTAATGTCTACATTAATGTCAGTAGGAATCACAACTTTACCTATGGAACAAAAGATATTTGGGCGAAGTTTTGCCTATTCTCGCAATGCGTCTGCACTGTTAATGTCTCTACTATTTTCATATATTATTTGGGTGGTGATGGGATGAATGAATTAAAAAGATATCGTTTCTTTTTCATTTTATTATTTGGGCTCATTATCCTTACTTTTATTAACCAATCGGTGGGATGGAACGCGTTTCAATTAACAGGAAAAAGTATTTTAGATATGCTGTTTCTACTCCCTCCTGTCTTAATCTTCGTAGGTTTGCTTGACAAATGGGTGGAGAAAGAAACACTAATTAGATATATGGGGAGGAAATCCGGCATCTATGGCATTTTGTTCTCCCTATTATTAGGAGTTATTGCAGCTGGTCCCCTCTACGTAGCTTTTCCAATTGCGGCACTTTTATTAGAAAAAGGAGCAAGCATACGCTATATTGTATTTTTTTTAGGAGTTTGGACAACTGCAAAATTACCGGTTATTGTATATGAATTTGCTTCATTTGGAGTTAAATTTACACTCATTCACATTTGTTTTGGTTTGTTATTTTTCTATTTAATGGGTATTATTTTTGAGAAATTTTATAAGCATCGACAATTGTTAAAGTTTGATATAACTAAAGACGTTTAGATTTAGATCGATAAACTTCGTGGCATCTTTTCGTAAGAACATTTCCGAAAATTGCCTAGAAACTTAGTTTATGGCCCTTATTAAGCCCCAAAAGCAACAAAGTTTACGAAAAGAGCCTTACTAAAAAAGGGGGGGTGATTCCATTTCAAGGGGTTTCGTGCAACTTCCAAAGGGTTTTGTGCCATTTCAACAGGGTTTTGTGCCATTTCAACATGGTTTTGTGCAATTTCTAACGGGTTTTGTACAAAAATCTATGGGTTTTGTACGAAAATCTAGGTGTTTTGTACAATTAGACAATATTTGGAAATATATTCACCCGAATATGGGACTCCCTATCGAATCAAATGAAAAAAATTTCGGTGCGATTACGGATTTTTTTGAACAAACGGGAACTTGTGCAATTTGTTTAGAAAGGATTAGAGCTATAATCCCATTAATAAATAACTGCATATTAAAGAGGGGGTTCAATAGAAAATACCTACACTTCAAATGTAGGTATTTTCTATGTTTTTAGCCATGGCACTAAAAAGCTACTTTTTAAATTTTTTTCCTATTTTACTGAAAAAGGGTATGATCCCTTTAAGTAATGGTTTATATTGTTTGGTTGTCGTAACGAAGGTGTCATAGGTTTGCATAAGTAAGTCAATATCAACATTGTTCATAAAGTTTTCTATTTTACTCTGGGTGCTTTGCGTCTGTTGCTGCCTGTTTTTATGAGCTGTTGCAGGTTCCTTTTTTCTACGTCCAAAAAACCAATCATCTGAAGACGATCGTTTGTTTTGTTCCGGATTTTCTTTTGCATGGTTTTCGCTTTCTTTGTGTGTTTCTCTACGTTTACGGTTTCCAAACATGAATCTAGAAAAAGGGTCAATTTCTCTTGCCGGCTTTTGTTCTTGATGATGATGATCCCCATCCAATTACTTCTCCACCTCGCTTTTATCCTCTCTTAGATAAGCTATGATTGGTTTTGTATCAAAGTGTGGATACTTGTACAAAAAAATAAAAAAGCAGGCATTTTGATTATTTTTTTTAAAAATTCAACCCTTTCTCAGCGCTTGTCCAGTCCGCTTTATTCTTTTTGCATAGTTTATTAGGGAGAGACAGGAATCTCTCATCCGCCGTAAAGAACAGACATATTATTACCTCCGAAAAGGAGCGTATGACACCAGCATTCGCTTCTTTTTGTTTTTTTCCGGTTGATCCAATTTACGGTACGATTGCGGATTTTTATAACAAACGGGAAGTTGTCCAATCATGTTTCGGTGGAAAAAATATATTAATGGAGAGGATGGAAATGACTTCCTCAATAACGAATGGGTGGTGAAGAAGATATGGGCTATGGTTATGGAGGTTCCGGCGGCGGTTATAGCGGCAACAGCTTTGTTTTAATCGTTGTATTGTTCATTCTATTAATTATCGTTCTTTCAACATTCTAGTTTAGTGGAACAATCTGAGCTTGTTTCATTTGAGCATTAAATCGTCATTTTCAAAATGGGGTGAGAAACATGAGTGATGGACATAGAAATAGTTCAACTGCGTTAATCGTTGTACTTTTCATCTTGCTTATCATCATCGGAGCTTCCTTCATGGGAGGCTACTAATTTAATCAAGTGACAGGTCACTTTTTTGAAGGAAGGACAGGTTGAAATAATCTGTCCTTTTTCCAAGCATAAATAAACAGAATACCTCGTATTCTGAGCAGTCTGCTTGAGAAAGGAGGCAAAAAATTTTTCTAACCTTTCTCAACGCTTGTCCAGTCCTTCTTATTCTTTTTGCATAGCTTATTAGGGAGAGACAGGAATCTCTCCGCCGCCAAGCACACACATAGAATCACCTCTGGAAGAAGCGTATTTCATAATGCATACGCTTCTTCTTGTTTTTATCAGTTAAGAAAAATGACGGTCCGATCGCGGATTTCTTCAAAAAAACGGTGCATGTCCAATCACGTTCTCTTGTAAAAAATATAATAATGGTGGGGATGTAATTAACATCCACAAACGAAATAGGTGGTGAAAAGATATGGGATTTTGCGGTTACGGTGGCGGTTACGGCTACGGCGGTGGTTATAGCGGCAACAGCTTTGTTTTAATCGTTGTATTGTTCATTCTATTAATTATCGTTCTTTCCACATTTTAGTTTTAGAGACAATCTGAACATGTTCATTTGAGAATACAATCGTCATTTTCAAATGATCGATCGGAAGGAAGAGCCTAGTATGGGCTCTTTCTTTCATATGTTTATTCTGCGAAAAGCATATGTGCACAGTATTTAAAAAACGGTTAAGAACAGGAGTCTTAACCGTTTTTTATTTAAAATTGATGCGATTTAAGATTTTTGCTTTTTGATAATGAAAGATGGATTGAGATAATTCAAAGATGGTTCCGTTCGTTAAACAGACGGTGTTTTCGATAATTAAGGCTGGATCGAGCGGATGAACCTGGAGCAATTCCGCACTGGCTTCATCGATTTTTTCGCAATAGATGACTTTGTCCGCAAAACCAATCGTTAATTTTAAGTCGTCGATCAGGTAACTATAAATTGAATTTGAGGCAATCTCTTCGTTTAAGTAGGGGACAATGTCTTTTTTAAAATAACTGATTTCAATCGAGAAGGGTTCTTGATCTACGATGCGGAGCCGCTTAATATAATAAAGCTTGGTTCCGACTTCACACCGCAATTGTTTTGCTTTCTCTTCATCGGCTTCTAGCACGTGTAAATCGAGAATTTTCGTCTCAATGTTTTTTGAAGTCAAATCTTTAGTTAAGCCTCGAAGACTGCCTAAATTGATCGTATCGGTTTCGGATTTTTCCCGTAAGAACATGCCGCTGCCCTGCACCTGATAGATGTGGCCGCGATTGACGAGCTGATTAATGGCTTTTCGAATCGTATTACGGCTCACTTCAAATTGTTTTAGCAGTTCTTCTTCTGTCGGCAGCTTTTTCGTGTGATCGAATTTCCCATCCCGAATGTCCCGTTCTAATTGATCCGCTATTTCTTTATATTTTATAGCCATATAATCTCCCTATTGTTTCGTTCCATTATTTAATGACTTTATTATACATCAAGCCTCCTGATTAATATCAAGAGGCTTTCTTTTTTACTTAGAGCTCTTCTCCTCTCGTCTCAATGATCTGCTTATACCAATGAAACGACAGCTTTTTCTTTCGGTTTAAGTAATCCTTGTGATCGACGTATATGAATCCGTATTGCTTTTTATAACCGTTTAACCAGCTTAGGAGATCAATGACAGACCAGGCGTAATACCCTTTTAAATGAATGCCTTCTTGGATGGCACGCTTAATCACTTTTAAATGCGCTTCAATATATTTAATCCGAGGAACATCGACGATTACACCCTCAATGATCGGATCCTCATCACCGAGTCCGTTTTCGGTTACATACATTTTGATATCTCCATAACGCTCTTTTAACATATGCAGCCCGTCTAAAAATCCTTGCGGTGAGATCTCCCAGCCCCATTTTGTATAGGTTTTATCTTCCATTTTCACGGTCCGATAAAAGCCATCAAACGACGGGTTGCCTGGAGTCAGCGTCGAGGTTTCTCGTGAATGTTCCATGGTTGAAACAGCTTCGTGATTTTTTTCGACACGAATCGGCTGATAATAATTCAGTCCGATAAAATCATTTTTTCCGGCATTTCTTTTTAAGGTATCCAGCTCTTCGTCTGTCCAAGTTGGCGTCCAGCCTTTTTCCTGTAATTGCTCGACCACGTAAGATGGATATTCGCCTTTTAAAATGGGGTCATAATACCAAAACGTTTCATATTCATTGGCATGCCGGGCAGCTAGGACATTCCCGTGTTGGTCATCTACGCTGTAAGCTGGTAAGAATACATGGGTAATTCCAATTTCGCCGTAATGATTCAGCCCCTTATAGACTTCGACGGCTTTTGCATGGGCATAAAACACGTAATGTGTCGCTTGAAAGTATTTTTTCTCATCGTTTTGGATCCCAGGCGGATGCGCCCCTTTTAAATAGCCTAAGCCGGTAAACATAACCGTTTCATTAAAGGTAATCCAATGTTTAACGCGGTCACCGAAGGACCGAAAACAAATTTTCGCATACTTGACGAAGGCTTCCGCTGTTCGCTTATTTGTCCATCCGCCGTCTTCTTCCAGCGTCAGTGGCAAATCCCAATGATAGAGCGTAACAAATGGCACAATCCCATACTTTAAACATTCATCGATCACATTATTATAAAATTCCAAGCCTTTTTCATTAACTTCACCATCACCAGTTGGCAAAATACGTGCCCATGAAATCGAAAATCGGTACGACTCCAATCCCATCTCTGCCATTAATTGAATATCTTCTTTGTAGCGATGATAATGGTCGATGGCTACGTCTCCATTGGTGCCCTCATACGTTTTCCCCGGAATCTTTGAAAAGACATCCCAATTGGTTACCCCTTTACCATCTTCATTCCACGCTCCTTCTATTTGATAAGAAGCAGAAGCAGCGCCGAATAAAAAATCATGCGGAAACTTCATTTATTTCCCCTCCATTTTTATACCAACTTATTAAATTTATTACTATATATATTATTTATAGGTATAAATATCAATATGATTATATACCGTTTTTTTATTTTTGACTAGAAAAACTTCCTAGATAGTATCTACTGAAATGGATCATTAAATCCGAGTGCGATTTAATAATTCATGCCCTTTTATACTCCATATTTCGCCATTTATTATAACCTTTCCCCTTTGTTCAACTACTAACAAGAAAGCTAAAAAGCTGGGGTTTTTCCTGGCTAAGGTCATTGTGTTTGCCGCTTATGGAGAACCTTTTATTTTTTGGACTGGATTTCGGACCGTGGCAGGCTTTTTAGTTACCTTTTTTAATCATGCTGGGATGAAAATTTTAGGTTAAGATACTAGATTCCATGGTTTACTGTCCACTTTTCATAGTTTACTGTCCACTTTTGATTTTTACTGTCCACTTCGATCAACTTACTGTCCACTTTCCCCTATTTACTGTCCACTCCCTTATTTCCACCTCAAACTACCCAAAAAGCCAGTCGATAGACTGGTTCTGGTAACTTTTACTCCTCCTTATTCCATTGGACCAGCCTAAATTCAAGACCTAAAACCATTTAGTTACCTTTTTTAATAAAACCCTGCCATCGGATTTACCCGAAGAACAATTTATCGGCCACTTTCAGGATTTATCGGCCACTTCGATCACTTTATCAGCCACTTTTTCATTATCTGCCGCTTTTCGATTTTATCGGCCACTTTCGGCATTTTATCAGCCACTTGTCTTTTTCCTGCCCCAAACCTCCTAAAAAAACACTAAAAAACTAAAAATCCAGGCCTTCAGCCTGGATCAGGTTATTGTCTTTCCCTTTTCTCAAAACCTAAACCAATAAGTTACCCTTTTTAATAAAAACCCTAGTCAAGTCCATTTAAATGGAAAGGAAGCCTACTCTGGGTTCTTTCTCCTTATGTTTATTTCGAAAAAGGACATGAATGATTTAGTTTTTTCATAAATTGTAAGAGCGATTTAGAAAAGGGGGAAAAGATATGGAAATTCCGGTTACTGGGTTTATCATTCATTCAAGTGATTCAGATATGGATACTGAGCATTCTCACCAATTATATCTGACGTCTTGGAACGGCACACCTATTCATAGACATCATTTTTCAGGAGTGACCTCTTTTATGGGAGGGCATGACCATAGATATACAGGGACAACGGAACCTGCCCCTACTGGTGTACAACATACTCATAATTACTTTACCGTGACTTCGTTGGATGATGGCCATAAACATGAAATCCGAGGCACAACGGGTCCTGCTATTCCCTTACCTGGTGGAGTTGGACATTATCATAATTTTCACGGAGTGACGACAGTTAACGGAGTCCATCCTCATTCACATAAATATAGTGGTACAACTAGCCCTAGCGCCTAGCGAAGTTTCACCCCATTAAAAAGCCGATTTCCTAATGGTGAACTGCACCCGAATTGTTAGAGTGTGTCTAACAATTCGGGTGCAGTTCAAAGGAATCGGCTTTTTTTATCTTCTTTAACTGAGGCATCCTTAATCTTAATAAAGGCACCGCTCCAACTCATTTCTCTATTAATTTTCCACTATCCGTTTCACCCATGTTAAAACACACATAGACTAATGATGACTTTACAAATTATTTATCTAAGGAGATGACTGAATTTTGTATAACCCTTACCAATACAATCCTTATCACTTTAATCAACCACATCATTATAGCCCACACCATTATAAACACACAGTATTAAGTAACGTTGAACCTCTTGTTCAATATGGATTACAAGAAGCCCAGCACACTTCTTTTCCTCATGCCTTACGAGAAGTTGCGGCTATTACGTACCTTATGGGTATGGGATATGAACCTACTGTAGCCCGTAAGATCGTTGAGTCTTGGGAAATAAACGAGGCATTTTATCCAGGGCAGATATGATTCCCAACCTTTCAAAGGGGTAATGAAGCACCGTTTTCACGGTGCTTTCTTGTAAAAATTACTGGTATTGCGAAATTAAAGGTAGCTCCTTGTCTATTTTTTGATTACCCTCTATTCTATAGAACGGACATATTCGGCTATTTTTAATATTTCACCGTCTGTAAACGTAGGCTTTCCTTCATATCGAATTCGCTTAATAACCTCTTCAATCGTATTAGCACTGCCATCATGGAAATAAGGTGCACTTGCCCATACCCCTCTTAATGTTGGAACATCAAAATGAAGAGGATCTCTTGGGTTTGTAAAACCTGCTCTAGCATCACCTTTAGATGGTTTATCTAACGGATTAGTAGTACCGATATTATGCAAATAATTAGTATTTCTAGTTGCCAAATGACCGTTTTCACCAATAGCCTTTACGCTATCAGTAAATTGGGTCCCTGCATGACATGCAATACAGCCTGCTTTCCCTTCAAACAATTTTCTTCCATCCTCTGCTGTAGAGGTCAGGCTTCCATCCTTAGTACGGTAAGGACTTTTTGGGACTGGGAATGAATCTGGATCATCGAGATAGGCAAACATCGCATCATACATATGCCGGACATCTTCAGGGAGTGGTTTTCCCGGATCAAATTCTGTCATGCCACCCATTTCACCCTGCACAGTCAATAGATAATCCGTAAAATCATCACGACTGCCATCCCACATAAATAATCCGGTTTTTGTCGTTAAAACATTGCTTGGAACATCTCTTGGTCCTTTTGGAGTCTTTAAAGTAAGTCCATTTGTTTCACCATCAGCATGACAAGAAATACAACTCATCCAATTATTCCCTGTAATTCCTGTCGCAAACTCTTCGCTATTGGCACTATAAAAAATCGTTTTCCCTTCTCTTACTAGTGGGGACAGAGGATCTTTTGATATCAACTCAAGATTTTCACCTTTCATTTTTGCACGAGCGTATGGACTGTCTCCTCCAGTAGAAATCTCGGCAAGATCATGACTCATAGCGTTGTGAGCATAAACGGTTTCGCCATCTGGTGAAATCACGGCACCTCTTGGATTATTTCCTTCAATTCTTCTTAGAATCTGCGTTGCATTGCCACCACGATTTAAATCAAACACAACGAGATCTTCGCTTCCAGACATGACAACATATGCTTTGTTGCCGTTTGGATGAAAGACGACATCATAAGGATTCGAGGAAATGATTGTGTCATTCTTTTTATCTGTGACATTAATTTCTTCGAACAATTCTTTCCGTTCATCAATCAACTCTTCATCAGTCGTTAAATCAATGACAGAGATGGCTGGAAAAATCGTTTCTTGAAAGTGAATAGGTGCATCAACATTTGTTAACAAGTGAGGAATCCAAGCTTTTTTTCCATCGGGATCTATCACAAATTGTTCTAAGGTATTTGGAATCCCTTGGCTTTTTTTGCGATCGTTATTATCTGGTGAATCGGCAAGGGAAATTACTTTACTTATTTTTTCAGTTTCGGTATTAATCACACTAATTTTCGCATCTAAATAATGCGGAACATATAACTTTTGCCCTTCTGCCGTAATCGCTAATGTTCTAGGTCGATCGCCGACTTTAATCTTAGACTCAACTTTTTTATTAGTTAGATCGATTACTGATAATGTACTAGATCGGTAGTTTGCAACATACAGCTTTTTACCGTCCTGACTTGTTACAACACCATATGGTTCAATTCCGACATCAAGAAAATCGACCACTTTTTCTTTTTCAATTGATAGGATGTCAATTTTATTGTCATACCTACAGGAAACATACAATAAACTTTCATCTGGTGAAAGGGTTAGCTGTACAGGGGATTTTCCGACAGGTATTTCAGCTGTCACCTTTTTTGTTTGACTGTCAACAATGGTAACTGTATTTACATCAATATTGGCTATATAAATGGTATTACCAGCCTTATTCATAACAATATTGTTGCTGTTAACAGCATAGTCGCGGACAACTCCTGGCTCTTTCTCTTTTATAACTGCGTTTATTCCTTCCTTACAACCAACTAACGCCCCCATCAATAGGAGCGTTAACCAGAAAAGGGCAATTTTCTTCACGATTATCTACCCTCTTTATCTTTATTTTTTTACTTCAACAGGTACAAGAACAGGTGCAATGCCGTATTTACCATGACCCGCTTGAGTTTGTGGAACTTGATCTCCATCTGTGTTTCCAGACTCATCACCATCAATGTAAAAATCACCTGTATCCCAGAATTCACTTGCCTGCATTCCTTGTTTAAGATCTGGACCATCTATCACAGTTTCATAAAAATCAACATATCGTGAAATAATGGTTTCCACTTCCAATGCTTCTGGCTGTTTTTCATCACCTTCCATATTGCTTAAGTTATTAATCGCAACACGTAAGACAGCAGATACTCCACCTGCAGTAAAGGCATCATATTTCATTTCGCCTTTCACAGTTTCATAGGCTTTTGCCTCATTATCCCAAAGCGTTTCATCCATTGCTTGATAAACGGTACGAGCAGCATTACGATATTTTTCATCTTTTGTTGCAAGATATGCTGCTGTTAAGCCACGAACGGCACCAAGTTGTGCATTTAATGTTGTTTCCTCATCTGCACCTTTACCGAATGTATAGCCTTTTGCAACTAGGCCTGAATCTGTCATCAGTTTATCAATGATAAAATCTGCTTGTTTTTTAATTAGTTCAATTGCACGTTTACCTTCAACTGTATTTAATCCTTCAGCGTCTTCTGCATTTGCATATCCAACTGGAAGACCATCAATTGCACGCTGGAAAATACGAAGTGATTCAATTGTATAGCCTGCATTAAACGTATCTACATAATTTCCTTGCTCTTTACCATTATGTTCAACTACAAATGCACCTTCTTTTTCATTAAAGTGCATGGCATCAATGTTTTTAAACACATGAAGCAGTACGTCACGGTTAACAGAGTATGGATCGTTTACAGTCACATCGTTTCCTGCATTGTTATCAAGATTTACTTTAGGTGCAGCAGGATAAGGATCACTGTCAAAAAGTGCTCGGAATGATGGTGCGACATTTTTATTTTCTGGACGCTGATCTGTAGTGCCGAAGAATTCAGATGACGGCCAAAGCATTAACCATTGATCTGTTAAAATGCTGCGCGCATCTGTTACTTCTAGTGACTCAGCATTAGGAACGTCTGTATTTCCGTCTTCTTTTACTTGGATTGTATGAGGTAAATACACATAGCCTTTTGATGGATCATACTGACTTCCAACACTTGCTGGAAGTAATCTCTTATCATTTGCCTTGTAAAATAAGTGATTACGAACGTAATTTAATTTGTTCCAAATTTCCTCTACTAGGATGGCTCCCTGCATACCATCTGCTGAGCTGACACCAATGGCGACGTTTTCATTATGATCATCAGTAGGTGTTTCACCTTCCAATTCTTCATCACCGTCTACAGTATGAAACCCACTCATAAAATCTCCGGCCCAAAGAGCTTGTTTTAAGAATGCCCCCCCATATGCTGCTGGATTTAATACTTTATCCATTTTATTACGATCCCATCGAAGTGACTTAAAGTTAACTTGATATTGAGGAACGTAAGTATTTTCATCTCCTGAAGCATAGCTAGAAGTATCTACTTCTTGAATATAATGAGGATCACCTTTTGCATATTCAATAAAGGTAGGAAACATATTCCTATGAATCTCTTCACGAGGATAGCCAACTGCATCAGCTAATTTATAGAAACGCTCTCCTAATAATTCATGTGATTCTTTCCCCTGCTTTTTAGCTAATTCCTTGACAACTGGACCATTAATTAAATGTAGCCCTAACCCTGATTTTTCTACCACTTCATACATAGCTTCCTCTGAATATTCATACGATTCAATTCCTGCTGTATAATCAAACTTTGTGGGCGAATCTAATTTTTTGGGATCAAGAACATCCAAATCAAGCCCTAGTCCCTCTACTAAGGGTTCTCCTGAAAGTTCAAATTCTGCATATGCAAACATGTTACCTGCTGTATCAAACGTATAATCTGTCACAGGTACTGTTACAGAAGCGTTTGTCACTTCTTTACTTACTTGTTGCTCTTGTTCTGATGTTTTTTCTTCTTTAGCAACTTTCTTATCACTCGTACATCCAGCAGTTAGTACTAAAGTGGATGCAAGTGCAATAGATGACATCACTTTCCATGGCTTGTTTTGCATAATAATATCCTTTCAACATCATAATTTATCTATCATCATAATAAAAATAAAAAATAAATTGATTAACATATTAATTAAGAAATATTCTTAATAAGCCTTTTTGGTATAACAGGCTCTTCTAACTTTTTGTTCTTAAAAGAAAGCTTTTGATCTATTCCAAAATATCGGTCTAAACTGAAAACATAACTACTTTGTATAAAAAATAAAATTGCAAATGCGCTTGTATAAAGGGTCAGACTTATTAAATTCATATTTCCTGAAAGAATAAAATTCACATGCATAAAAAGACAAATGAAAACAGAAGGAATAATCATGAATCCAACGATCAAACATATTCCCAAAATAATTTGAACAATAGGAATTGTATAATTGAAGAAAATAACATGATCTAATGCTACATGTTCAATGAAATGCTTATAAAATTCTGGAACATTCGGTTTTTCTACTGCTGTTAATAAATAATGTTCAATAAAAACACCAGGTTCACTAAACCAGTGTTTTTCACTAATCTTCGTTACGCCTGCTAATAGCCATCCTACACCAAAAAGAATACGCATTACAGTTACCAATAATTGCAAAACCACTTTATTAATTAATGTACTCATTATTATCACCTCCTACGAATCTATTAAGAATATTCAACAATCAAAATGATAATGATTATCATTTTCGTTTTGATTTTATAATTAAATGATAATCATTGTCAATGCAAATAAAAGTTCAAATTACATAATATATGATATAATGGAAAATTTAATAGTTTAAAATAGAGTAGTAAAAATATATATTGTAAAAATAAGGAGAAAAAATGGATCGATTTAAAAACGTTTTAATTATTTCTTTTTTATTAGCAAATATTATCGGACTTTGTGTTTGGATTTTTTCTATATCGAAATAGAAAAATTCCTTTATTAACAGCCTCCTTGAAAAGTTAATTTCTTAATGGAGTAACCTTATTCCACTACCCTAACCGTTATCTGAACAAGAAAAAAAGGCTGCCAAAAAGACAACCATATCTTGAACTCAAGCACCCGTTAGCCATCTATGAAGCAGGAGTTTCACCACAGAAAATGAAAGATAATTCGTTCTTTCATGGTAGACAACCATGCCGCGCTGCTTTTTTACTAAATGTTTTAAAGAAAGGAATTGAATAAAAGATTTTTAAATTTGCTTCTTTTTTACAAAATGAGCAGGTGCTATGATAATTATCAACTTTAACAACATGAGGAACGTCAAGTGCTTCGAGAGCTTCAGTTACATGTTTTTTACAAACTAACACTTTTACAACCTACTTTCATCAAATTTTCTTAATGCAATTCAGGATGATTAAAAAAAGTGTCATTTTCTTCAAAAACTTCTATATCACATTGTTTATTTAAAGGGCATTTCACACATTCTTTAAATGATTTCATCTTTTTATAACGATTCGGTTTTTATTTTGTTCTTTAATTGAAAGATGATAATAATCCTTTACAATTTTGTTGATAGCATTCTGACCACTTGTCTCCAATGAATTGGGCGATGGGTTTCACTTATAATGTATTGATAATAAAATCTGTAAGGACAACTAATAAAAGTTTCCAAATGATAATCAGTCAGAGTTTTTATTGAAACTTCATAGCTATTTTTTAACATTTGAATATTCCCCTTTATATAAGGACTTTTCACTTTGTACATTATTCAGTTATCAATTCCAGACAATAATTGATATTCATTATCAATATCTTAAATTATAATTGAAAATGATTATCAATGTCAATTATAAAAAAGAGCGACTTTTCAGTCACTCTTAAAAAATTTTTCTTTATAAAAATATATAAAAGCGTTATCTAATTAGAAATTTTGATGTTATTTTCATCAATGGGTATCATCCAAAGTTTATTCGTCAAAGATAAGGAAAAGGAGGTGCGATACGAATGGCACAAGATGTTCTTTGTGAAGTAGATAACTGTACCTACTGGGGCAACGGAAACAAATGTAATGCAGATGCTATTTATGTAGTCAGTCATAAAGGCAAACAGGCATCCAATAGTGAAGAAACAGATTGCAAAACATTTGTTCTAGAAGCATAATTTTCGTTGGGATAGCCTTTGTATGGTTATCCCTCTAATATTTATAGTATTGATAATAATAATCATTTTCATACTTGTTTATGGATATTTCTTATTTTATTGGAAAAGGAACTGAATAGAAAATATTTATATTAGCTTCCTGTTTACAAAATATACAGGGACTTTTATACAATTTGCTTATTTCTACATGTGGGACGTCAAGACCTTTTAGTGCCTTTTTAACATGGTTTTTACACACCATTACCATATAGAGACCTCACTTTCCTTGATCTATAAATAAATATATGTGCTGTATAAAACATTTATCATCACTCAAATATTGCTGACGTGTACACATTTGAATTTTAATTACAAAAAAAGAGCAGCATTTCAGCCACTCCAATGTTATCCCTTTCTTCTTATTTTCGCTTGAACATCTGATTAAGCAGATTAAACTCCAATCGCTTCTTGATTAGCATTCGATTCTTTGAATAGCTGTTCCCACTGCTCATATAGGCTTTTAGCTGTCTGATAATCATCGAAGCCCGCTTTTAAATCTTCCTGTAATTTCTCTTTTAAATTGCGGCATGATGCCTCCCATTCCTCTAAACTTTTTAAATCAAAAAGTTTTGAAAACCTGGGTTTCATACTTTCCCAATTAGAATAAATGGTATTACACCATTCCAACAATTCTTCACGGTATTGTAGTTCTTCGTCTAAATCCACACATTTATCTGTATCAACCTCAATCTCCTCTTGATAAGCAGCCCTTTCCGTTATTCCTTCATGGAATGGTTGTTCCTCTTCCCATTCCAAACGTTGATCAGAATCGACTTCAATCTCTTCTTGATTCGCATTCGTTTCCAATAATTCCTCATGGAATGGTTGTTCCTCTTCCAATTCCAAACGTGTATCAGAGCTGACTTCAATCTCTTCTTGATAAGCATTCGTTTCTTTGAAAAGCTGTTCCCACTGTTCATATAGGCTTTTAGCGTTCAGATAATCATCGAAGTCCACGTTTAAATCTGACTGTAATTTCTCTTTTAATTGACGGCATGATCCTTCCCATTCCTCTAACCTTTCCCTATCATAGAGCCTGGTAACCTTTGGTTTCATACTTTCCCAATTAGAATAAATGGTATTACACCATTCCAACAAATCATCGCGGTATTGTTTTTGTTCTTCCATTTTGAAACATTCCCCTCACCAAGGTTATTTATTTTTTCTCATCCTGATTATAAGGACCACAAATTTATACTATGTTCCACGATTGTCCTAGGATTAGACATTCACCCATATGTAAATAACAACATGACATCATAAAACGGAGAGGTTTCAAGATGCTATTTATCAGCTCTAAGTTTTTATTCACTCAATATCAAGATTATCTTAAGAAATTAGGAGAACAAAACTGCCAAGAGGACCTTGCTGCTTTTTCTGTAGTTGAATTAAAGATTGATGAGGAACACTTTATACAATTTCAAAACGAATTAAACGATTTATTGACTAAATACTACAATACTACGAGCAAGAAAACAGAGTCTCCGGTTCGAACAATTGCTTTTACAATTATTCCAGATGCTTAACAGACTAGAAAAAGAGAGTCTTAATTTACCTCGATGGCTTGGAGTATTCTCCGAGTCATTATTTATGAAAAAAAACTTTCTCCAACGTTGGGAAGAGCTTCAATAAGGAGCTGATCACTCAGCTTCGGTTTACTAAGTCGACTGTTCAATAATTAATTCTTTCTATATAAATAATGGTATTTCCTTTAATCTACAATACATTTGTTCTTTAAATAACTTGCTCAGTTGGCAGAAGAAGGAAATAGGGATATTGGTCTATCTAACCCCAAAAAACTTAGTACTTTACACTCGTTGACTAAAATATCAGTTTAAACGATAATGATAATCGTTATCAATGATAATAATTGTCAATTATTTAGGGGGCTTTATTATGTTTATTACATTTTTAAAGGAAAACCGTTTTGTCTCACTGCTACTTACTTTACTTCGACTCTATCTTGGTTGGCAGTGGTTAAATGCTGGTTGGGGAAAAATCTCTAGTGGGAAATTTGATGCAAGCGGCTTTTTGGATGGAGCAGTAAAAAATATGTCTGGTGAACACCCTGCTGTTCAACCTTGGTGGGGGAACTTTTTAAAAGAGGTAGCATTACCATCTGTCGATCTTTTTAATGTAATCGTTCCTTGGGGTGAATTTTTAGTAGGTCTCGGATTAATTTTAGGTATTTTCACTTCATTTTCTATACTAATGGGGCTTACTATGAACTTTGCTTATATGTTCTCTGGAACAACAAGTACCAATCCACAAATGGCTTTACTAGGGATGTTTATTCTAGTTGCTGGACTAAATGCGGGAAAAATTGGTTTGGATCGATGGTCAATACCTTTTTTAAAAAGATTATTTTTAAAAAAAGCAGAGAAAGAACAATTTCCCCAAAGTGCTTAAAGGGAAGACAAAATCAGCAATTTGTCTAAAAATACGAAAAACGTCTGCTTTATAAGCAAACGTTCTTTGGAGGTAAATCTTTATAAATATTTGGATTTGGTTTAGTAATAATATATGTACAAGATATTAAAACTGAATAGGCAAGTGCTGAGCTAAATGAAAAAAAGTTCTCCAAAATCAGGCTTAACTCATTGGTTATTCACATGAAAGGCTGCATAAGCTAGAGTGTAGCCAAAACCCCATAACCAATCCATGGACCATACACCTTCATGAGTTATAGTTTCAACCAAAAAAGCCCTTATAGGGCTTTTTTTAGTTAAGAAAATTGTTTCTTCTTAGAAGCAGATTACTGCTCCTACGATGATTAACAAGATAAACAATACAACAATTAAAGCAAAACCGCCGCCATAGCCGACACCGCCGTAGCCATAGCCACAACCACCACCATAACCAAACATATTATAGACCTCCTTTAGGATTATTCCTTACAATTTATGTTAAGAGCTTAGGAATGTGAAGGGCTTTTTCACTAGGTCTTTTACGAGACAAATACATTCCCTATGACGAAAACCCGCCTTATGTACGAATAGCTAATTTCTTTAAAATCTTAATAACCAAGAAAAATACCATTCGGCAGTTTTTTGTCGAGTAGATATAGGACGTAAGCCGTTACTTTTGTCCAATGGTTGCATTTATTATAGTAATTGCTTTTAAAAGCGCCTTGATAAAGGTTTTATAACCCTTTTGTTAGGCAATTACACTAATTGGACCATGTGGAGGTAAATTAATGGCATTAAAAAAGAAAGACAAGTTCTTTAATCATTTAAATAGTATTTCTTTAAATTTAAAAGAAAGTGCAAACTACTTTGCTGACTACAAATTAAAAAATGTTAGTGATCTTAAAATTTTTTCCGAAACGATGAAAGAATTTGAATCAAACGGAGATGCCATGGTTCATGACCTGATTAGAGATCTAAATAATGCCTTTATCACTCCATTTGAGCGTGAAGATATTTTAGCTCTTTCCATCAGCATGGATGATATATTGGACGGCTTATACCATACAGCTGCCCTATTTGAAATGTACTCTATTTTTGAAATGGACAATTATACACTTAAATTTGTTGATGAGATCAAAAATTGTGCCGCGGAAATTGATGCAGCGATTGAACTGCTTTCCACTAAGAAATTGCTTCATATAAGAGAACACGCAATCAAAATTAAAGAAATTGAGTCGAATTGCGACCACATTCTGCGTGCATCCATTAAACATTTGTTTACCGCTGAGCTTGACCCTATCCGAATTATTAAATACAAACAAATCTATGAAGGTCTAGAAGAAATCGCGAACTGCTGTCAAGCAGTGGCGAATTCGTTTGAAACCATTATTATGAAGAATGCGTGACACGTTTCATCATCCAGAAGGTATTTTGTTCTCTAACTTATTTCCATATTGCACCAAATTGTTTCGAAGGTTTTAACACTTACACACCATCAAATGATTGCCATCAGGGTCTTTAAAATTGAACCATTGGTTATGCTCTATTCCTGTTGTTATTTCTACCTTCTTTTCCTTCATATACTCGTAAGCATTTTCTATATTATTAGTATTGAAATGAAATAGTGGGGCATTTAATATATTTTCAACTGAAAAAATTTTGCTATCTAATACAATCCCTGTTCCATTCATAGGTACTATAAACAAATGACCAAATAATATTTCGCCTTCTGCTGCTAAACCAAGTATGTCACAATACCAATTACGTGCCTCAACAATATTACTTACAGGAATAAAAACTGTACCGATTTGATTTAGTATAGGATTCATAAATACCTCCAATAAATGACATTAATTCACTTTAAGAATCAATTCGTCGAAAGGTCTCTTTTTCCCTTTTCTTATTGAACTAATCTGCAACTATAGTTCAATAAGAAAAGGGCTGCATCTGCAAGCCCTCTTTCTTGAAGTAAAGCACCAGATAGTTTAAGTACAAAATTTCACAATCTTTCTTGTAAAGAATGTTGTTGAACAAAAGCACCTTTTTATTTAGGAAACCTTAATAGCTTCAATTTAGCTCACTCTTTTACTCCATGAACGAGCGTTCGTTCGAGGCATCGTATTTTAGAATGTCCATTCTCATCCTGTTTCCCCACTTTTTTAAAAACGGCGCCGACTCATGTCTTTCAACATGGGCCGTCAGCGATTCTTGATCTTGCCACCGCTGGACAGTCAGCATGCGTCCGGCGCGCGCATCTTCCAAAGTAAAGGCATAAAAGAGGCATCCATTTTCAGCTCTCGTGCTGGAAACGACGGCCTGAACGTCTGCAGTGAACTCATTCACATCAGACGGATTTAGGTGAACGTAACCCATGAGTATAATCATTGTTGTTCATCCTTTTTTTCTTAATTTAAGTTAGCAAATTTTTTCAAAGCTCATTCGCGGTCCTCGCTAGTGGAACGCTGCAAAATTTTGCGACGTTCCACTAGGAGTGCGATAATCATTCGAGCTGTCGTCCTTACACAACCGTGAGCACGATCTTGCCTTGGATGTGCCCACGGGCGGCTCGTTCGTGCGCCTTGCGAGCATCGGCAAGTGGAAACGTGCTGTCGATGGCGACGCGAACCTTCCCGGCATCGAGCAAGCGCCCTAATTCCGCTAGCTGCGGGCCGTTTGAGCGCACTTGGGTCATCGATACCGTGACGCCCAGCTTTGCGGCCTCCTCGGCGTCGGAGAAGCCTATGAACACTGGGAACAAAGCGCCACCACGCTTGAGCGTACGCAAGAAACGACCGGTTGTTGGACCTCCGAGGGTATCGAGGACGAGATCAACGTCATGGGCGATGTCCTCGGGAGGGCTCTTGGTGTAGTCGATGAATTCGTCTGCACCGAGCTCTCGCAGGAACGACTCATGCTTGCCCGATGCCACCGCGATGACATGCGCACCCTTCCATTTAGCCAGTTGCACCGCTAAGTGCCCCACGCCGCCCGCGGCACCATTGACGAGTACCGTCTTGCCGTTGAGCGGCAGCGGGCGATGCGACTCCGGTTGAAACGGATTCGCTTCATTGTGCCCCAACTCGATCAGGAACTGCCATCCGGTGAGACCTGCCATCGGCGCCCCTGCGGCGTGCACGTGATCGATGCCAGCCGGTTTGAGTGCAAGATCCGACGCTGGCGCGGCGACGTACTCGGCATATGCAGCGCTCTCCCCCATGCTAGGAAAGCGAACCATGCCGAAAACTTCATCGCCGATGGAGAAGCCTTGCACATCCGTGGCTACCGCCTCGACGACGCCCGACATGTCCGACCCCAGAATGAAGGGAAAGGACACCGCCGGCTGCCACTCAGGAGGAAGATCCTTATACCCCTCGCGCAGGTACCAGTCGGGGGGGTTGATGCCAACCGCGTGAACGCGGACAAGCACCTCACCCGGTTTCAGTTCGGGAAGCGGGGCCTCCTCGTAACGCAGTACCTCAGGGCCGCCGAATTCGTGCAGCCGAATCGCCTTCATTGTGTTTGTAGACATCGCTTTCTCCTTTCACACAAATGTGTTATCCTTATGTAGAGCAGTGCTCCACTTAAACGGGTCACTGTTCCGTTTATTATTATACGGAGCACCGCTCCGATTGTCAAGGAGGAATCAGATGCGAGCTGATGCGAAGAAAAACTATGAGCACATACTCGCAGTCGCGAGCGTCGTTGTAACCGAGCACGGCGTCGATGCATCGCTGCGCGATATCGCTCGCAGAGCTGGTGTCGGGCTCGGCACACTGTATCGTCATTTCCCGACGAGAGAGGCGCTGCTCGAAGCTTTGCTCCGCGCAAGCTTCGACGAGTTTACGACAAAGGCAAGTGAGCTCGAAACTGCGAGTTCACCCGATGATGCACTCGTGTCGTGGCTACGCGACGTCGTTGCATTCACGGGCAACTATCAAGGTGTTGTGGACGCGATGATGGCAGCCAAGGAGGACACGGAGTCCGCACTCCACGCTTCATGCGTCACGATGCGCACGGCAGGCACGCGACTTCTCGCTCGCGCTCAGGCCGAGGGTCTGGCGCGTACCGACATGGATGGTGATGACCTGTTCTCGCTAGCTGCTGCGCTTGCGTGGCTCAGCAACCAACCCTCGTCCGCGCCACGAGCTGAGCATCTCTTCAGTATTATCGCGAGCGCGATCTTGACGAATCGAGCGAGCAGCGATTTCAGGGCGCGGCCGCACAACTGATGATGGAGCGCCGCCAAGAAGGGCATGGCGGAGGCACTGAGTACGTTGATTGGCGGCCCAGATGCCCTCTACAGAGGAACTCTGGCCCGCCTCGCCGCTCCTATCACGGCGCTGATCGACCGTGCAGTCAAAACAAGCCCCCCAAGCTTCGCGGGTACTACCCCTTATAGGAATTCAATGCATCTAGGATACTAAAATAATCTCCTTTAGCTTTGAGCCAAAGGAGATTATTTATAATTCCAGTAATGTTTGTTTGAGTGCGAATTATTATTAGATGACAGAATGTCCGTGTTCAGATAATATCTGTAAAGTTTGTTCTAAAGTGTCTGACTTAACTAGAAGATAATCTGTGTTATAAGTAGAAATGGCAAAGATACTAATTTTAGCTTCAGCAAGTGGGAAAGCAAGGGAAGATAATACTCCTGTCATTGAAAAATCAAGAGGTCCTTCCACTTTAATACATCTCCATTCGTTACTTATTTCAATATTTTCAACATGCGACGGTACTACTTCTTCCGTACAAACTATAGATAGTTCTTCATCTGTATAAGTAATTGAGACAAAGTTTTTATTTTCAAGAGCCCATTTAGCACTTTGATTTTACCACATTCCTTGTTTCACTAACCCGCCACGTTACTTCAATAAGAAAAAGCATTACCGTTGTTCAGTAATGCCCCCGTTACTTTAAGTTCACCATTTCACAATCTTTGTTACATATACTAAGAATAGTTTGTTCGGGCAACATTATCGAAACCTATTTTTTGGCTCCTCGCGCAATGACATAAAAAATCCCCTTTAGTTAATCAAGCTTACTTTTATTTCGTCCAAATTGAATCTCAGTAGTTCTTCCTTTGGAGTAAGTGGCTTCTTTGTTTTTAATAAAATAAATGAACCGAGCCAAGCATTATAACAATCTGCTACGTGTACCAATGAGTCTCTCACACTTTGCCAACCATATCCATTGTGGCGAGTAAAGTCATTGGGTTCTAGTTTCCTACAAAACTCTAGCAGCGTTCCTCGAGTATGTCGGACCCATTCATATTCGTTTTGATCCATTATATACACCCACTTTTTTTTAGAATGATAAAACTTATTCTTTATATGTAAAAATAGACCCCTACTTTAGCCCAATAAAAAAAGCCTCAAATCTGAGGCTTTTTTGTCAATTTATTGTAAAGATAGTAAAGTCATTTGTTGACCTCTTTTTCCTTCAAGTGTTAGGGTCACTTTTTCCCCTTGATGTTCAAATAATTCATTTAACATGCTGCCTGATGCTTTGGCAGCATACGTGATCCCATTAGATGTGATAAACCGAAACGTTCCTTGAGGGTCCACCCCTCCTATATTTGCTGTAACTTTTATTTGATTCGTAGCAGCTGCTGTTGTGGCAGGGATTTTAATTTCTTGGCCAATTTTCAACTTTGCTGAGTCTACGGTTGGATTTAGTTCTTGAATCGATGCGACAGAAATATTTAGGGCTTTACTGATTTTTGTAAAATTGTCACCCGGCTTAATCACATACACTGATGTAATTGGTTTTGTTGTTGCTGGCAGGTTAGTAGTTAAATAGGTTTCACTCACATACGCAGCTTTGCCTTTGAATTTAATCTGAGCCCATCCATTTATAGATGCTTCGACAGAAACTCGATCGTTTAATCGTAACGTACCTATTACAGCACTACTCGTAGAGGCAGCTTCTCTCACTCTCAAGGAAGTGGCCGTTACATACATGGGTTTGGCTTGAGTGACCGCTGGTTTCGTCGTTTCTTCTTGTGTGGTAAGATAATTGGCACTCACAAAACAAACTCTTCCTTTGATCAGAATGCCAGCCCAGCCGTTTTCTATGAAGGAGACCTTCACTACATCCCCTTGTATATATTTTCCGATGACACTGCTTTCAGTCCTCGGGTGTGACCGAACATTTAGGGTGGTAGCGGTAACTGTTCTGTTATGTACTTTTGGTAAAAGAATTTTTTTACCGTTAATGGAAGTTCGTCCATTGGCCTCTACTATTTCTTGTGCTGTTACTCCATGTGCGGCAGCGATATCTTCGATTTTTTCACCGTTTTTTACCTGATATGTATATTCCTGAATAAAGGCTGCATTTGATGTGCTTGCAAAAAAGCTAAGGACTACGGTAAAAATACCCGTCACAACCAGTTTTTTTACTGGGCTAGTTTGTATCCATTGGTTCACCTGTGACACATATGTATTCCAATTGGCACGAATATCTTTTAGGAATCCTTTGACATCTAATACATTTCGAATATCAAAATAATTGACGCGTTGATCATATTCGCGTTTTTCCATCCTTGAAGTGAACTCTGGGACAGGTTTGATTTGCTTGCTTTTTCCGTGGGTTTCTTTCCTGATTCGTGTTAATTCACCATTTTCAAATAATTCTTTCGTCATAATATCTTGTTCTCCTATTTCCTGTTTAGGGTCATTCATTTGTTCTCATTTAAGAAAAATGGACGATTATGTATTTTTTTAAGGCAGACGATCATGGTTAACACTAAATGCGGCCCATGACCATTTACCTCCCCTATGTATATTTCGACATTTTCCATCATATTCTGTCCCAATTTTCGTTAGTTTTTCAGAAATATACGAAAATACTGGAGACTGACTACGTCACTATGACAAATTTTTCAAGGGCATTCCCCTATATATTTGCATACGTATATAAGGAATGGAGTGAAATACAGTGAATGCTCAAACAGAAAATACAAAAGAAACCAAGGAAAATAGTAATTCTGACAAGATGGAACTGATTTCACAACTTGAAAAACAAGTTTCCGTTTCAGTCTGGATTCAATTTATTGGTCAACTCATGGAGGCATTTTATTTATCTAAAATTATGTTGATTGATGAGGAAGCCCGATCGGATGCCAATGAAAGACAGATATTACTGGGAGCATGGATTCAAACCATGGGCCAATTTTTAGAAGGTTTTGGTACGACGAAACAATTATTAACGGATGAGGAACGGCTCACGTTGGAAGCTCAAGAAATCACCAATTTGGGAGATTGGTTACAATCCTTAGGGGTTGTATTAGAAGCAAACGCAGGTACGCAAATTATTCTGGAGGAAAAAAAGAATGAATTGGAACCGACCGAGGAGTTCTTGCCATAACTGTTATTTATTTGTTGAAGTTCGATGACTTAAATTGTTACATGGCTAAACAACTACATTGAAAAAAGGAATGGGTTGGAAATGAATCAATCGAGTATGCTCTTGTTTAATGAAAATGATAAAAGACGGATATTTCTGCGACCTCATGCTTTTTATCACCATTTTCACTATGGGAGACCACATTTCGGCACCCCTTTATTTGGTGGATTTATGGATGGATGGTTTAACCGCCCATTTTTCTCTCCATATGGTTACAGTTCCCCTTATTATGGATATGGTTATCCTGGATATTATCCTTATTATTAGTTTAATGTCTTTTTTAACTGCCAGGTGCAAGAAATTATAGTTGAAGATGGGGTTGCGGCTGCAACTCCTTTTCTAATGCCACTAACGGCAGTTTAGTTTATTAAGATATCTTCCATTTGTTTAATTGAGTGCCAGCTCATGTTATAATGAGTAACTTAGGATCATTACTACTTTTACTTAGAAGTGAACGGATGCCAAGAAAAGCCTCCGCCTAGTGATAAAATTTGGAGGTGTAATTGAATGAACAAACGATGGACGATTGGTAAAATTAAAGAATTCGTTGAGAACCATTCGGAAAGCAAGTTGCTGACGACGGAATATCAAGGTTTTTCGCAAAAGTTACTATTTACATGTGCATGTGGCAGCAACTTTGAAAAAACATTTACGAAATTTAAAAATAATAACCAACGTAAATGTGACGTGTGCCAACCTCCAAAAGAGACACGATAACGTATATCGAATAAACGAAGTGCCAATTTCTATTAAAGAGAAGTTGGCACTATTTTTATTTTATAGGGGAATAAAAGTGGATTTAGTTTGTAAGTTTTTCATTAAGATAATATTTAAAAAAACGGTATGGAAAGACTACTTAAAATGGATATAAATTGCCGTTGATTGGAAAAAATATAGATATTATCCCTTTTTAAATCGAAGGTCCTATTCTAAATGAACTGTCTATCGACTACCCGACTATTTCTCTATTTACAATCTTCATATTCAATTAATAAATCCCATTTATAATCAAATCCGTGGTTAAGAAATGTAATCTGAGAGGGGAATATGAAGCATGACAAATGAGAGATCTTTGGACGAATTAATTAGGAAGTTTAACGAACAAAATTTGAAAAAGAATATTGATCGCCGCAGCTTTCTTCATGGAGCCGGCAAGATTGCAGGGCTGTCCCTAGGGTTGGCTATTGCTCAATCAATGGGAGGATTTAAAGTAGATGCTGCTCCGAATTTCAGCGAATATCCTTTTACTCTTGGTGTTGCTTCTGGCGATCCGCAATCTGACAGTGTCGTTTTATGGACAAGGTTAGCTCCGGATCCGTTAAATGGCGGAGGAATGCCCTCTCATATCGTTCCCGTCAATTGGGAGCTTGCAACAGATGAAAACTTCCGCAGCGTTATCAAACGAGGAACAGAACATGCTTCTCCTGCCCTCGCTCATTCTGTCCATGTAGAAGTGAGCGGCCTGAAGGCGAATACGGTTTATTATTACCGTTTCAAGACCGGAAATGAACTAAGCCCTGTTGGAAAAACAAAAACCCTTCCGGCAGCAGGTGCCAGCGTAGCAAGTATGACGTTCGCATTCGCTTCCTGCCAGCAGTATGAACACGGGTATTATACTGCGTACAAGCATATGGCGAAAGAGGATCTCGATCTTGTGTTCCACGTTGGCGATTACATATATGAATACGGTACGAACGAGTATCTTTCGCCAACGGGCAATGTCCGTGCCCACAAAGGCGATGAAATTATCGCGCTTGAAGATTACCGCACTCGCCATGCCCAATATCGTTCAGATGAACATCTAAAGGCTGCACACGCTGCATTCCCGTGGGTTGTTACATGGGATGACCATGAAGTGGAAAACAACTACGCAAATGTCATTCCAGAAAAAGACCAGTCTGTTGAAGAGTTTATCAAGCGCCGTGCCGCTGCATACCAGGCTTATTACGAGCACATGCCGCTTCGCAGGTCGTCATTGCCGCACGATGGAGGCATGCAATTATACAGGGATTTCACGTATGGTGATTTGGCGAACTTCTATGTTCTTGATACACGCCAGTACCGTGATGACCAGGCGAATGGTGATGGAACGAAAGCTCATACACCGGAATCCTTGGATCCAAAGCGCACTCTTCTTGGAACAGAACAAGAAAAATGGCTGCTTGGCAATCTAGGAAACTCGAAATCCCATTGGAACGTCCTTGCCCAGCAGATTTTCTTTGCGCAGCGCAAATCTGGAAGCAGCACGGCTCCGAAATACAGCATGGATTCATGGGATGGCTATCCGGCCGCACGAGAGCGCGTTACGGATTTCGTAGCTGGACATAACATCAACAACGTGATCGTTATTACAGGAGATGTCCATGCAAGCTGGGCTTCTAACCTGACAACGGATTACAACAATCCAGACGCTCCGATTTTTGGAGCAGAGTTTGTGGGAACATCGATTACTACAGGAGGAAACGGATCGGATTGGCGTGCAGACACAGCCAAATCTTTAGCGGACAACCCGCACATCAAATTCTTTAATAATTACCGCGGTTACGTTCGCTGCCAGGTCACTCCGCAACAATGGCGTGCAGATTACCGTGTCGTTCCATTCGTAACTGAGCCGGGAGCAGATATTTCAACAAGAGCGTCATTTGTTTATGAGAAAGACCAGAAAGGGATAAAGGAAATAGCAGCCACCACGGTGCCTATGGGTATCCAATTGTCTGCAGAAGTGGAAGAAGACCGCCACAAAGCCCACGCACGAGCGCATGAAATCCAAATGGAGAAAAAGCGCAAACGCGAAGCCGTTCCTAATTAAATAAGATAATACCTGTAGAACAGCAGGCGTTTCATACGAAGGATACAAAATAGAATGGTCTATTTTGTATCCTTTTTATTTGGAGGCATAATATCGTAGTTATTCTTAGAGTACAAGGATTCAAACTTTGAAATAAGAAATTTTTACGGTATAGATTCAAAGATAGTAAAAGAATGGGGTTTTTATTGCACCTGTCAGTTGAAGAGAAAATAGTAATAATTTTAAGCTTTTTGGTAAACTTTAAAATAAAAACTGTTGAAATTGGGTGTTCCTATTGCGTGTTGTACTGTGCCTAACTCTGGTACTTTGCTGCTGGAAATTTGGAGATATAAAAAATTGGAGAAACTATTACCCCACTATTTTATACCTAATTGTAAATAATTTATTATATAGCTTCTTTGTTAACGGAAAATATTTTCTATGGAAGTTGGAACCTGATTTTTTATTAAACCATACCCTTTCAGTATTAATTCAAACTTTCATCATTTTTCCATGTATCGTCATACTATTTTTGTCCTATTTACCTAAAAATCGGAAGAATCAAATAATGTATTTAATAATATCGGCAGTAATTCTAGTTTGTATCGAAGGTATAATGTTTATTGGTGGAAAAATCACCTATCATAACGGGTGGAACTTCTGGTGGTCAATCGCCTTTAATTTCGTGTGGGTTATTATGTTGAGATTTCATTACCTTAAGCCGATTCCAGCTTGGTTGGTTTCTTTTTTATTTACAGCTTTTTTTGTCATTTATTTTCATGTTCCGTTTCCTTAACACAAGTAAACAACGAAAAAAGATTTTTATCGTTGATTTCAGACTTTAAAAAAATTTAATACCTAATCACACCGAACTTATTGTAGGTGCATAACATGCCTATATGTAACTGCACCTGTTAAACCCTCAACATATATAGGTCCATACAAGGACTGCAACAAAGCAAAGGAAAATATACCTCATCAAAATGTACATCAACCGTATCAACAGCCCCAACATATTCCACAGTACCCACAAACACCATACGCTCCTCAGTATCAGCGATATTGGTGATAGCAGAGAGACCATTACAACTATAACTGGGACGAAGACCGCTTTGAATCTTAAAGGGGTCTTTGTAAGTTTATATAGATGGGCTGGTCTAACTAATGATTTAGTTAGACTTTTTTGCGATGGGCATACCCCTACTCAAGTTTACTGGTATAAGAGAGTGATAGTTTGGCAATAATGATGATAGTTACATATTCGAGGGGGTTATGAGGGTGAAAGAGAATAGGTTGTTATTGTCAGAGTTTGCGAGTGAGGAAGGTTTTGAGCTTAACAGCTATCTTACCAGTTTGTTTGAATATTTTTCTAGTTTGACAAAAAATGAAGGTACGAAGATCGAGCCAACTCCTTGATTTGTGAGGAGTGGCTTTTTTTGTGTGTTCATTTTACTGTGTTGGGGGTTGAGAATGGGGTTTCAGGCATTTACTGGCAACCAGTGGATTCATTCAATGGTTTACTGTCGACTTTTTTCACTTTACTTTCCACTTTTGATTTTTACTGTCCACTTCTATCTACTTACTGTCCACTTTCCCATATTTACTGTCCACTCCCTCCATTCAACCTCAAACTCCCCAAAAAGCCAGGCGATAGACTGGCTCTGGTAACTTTTATTTCTACTTTTTCAATTGGACTAGCCTAATTTCAAGACTTAAAACCATTAAGTTACCTTTTTAAATAAAAACACAGCCAACTTTTTACCCTAAGAAAAATTTATCGGCCACTTTCAGGATTTATCGGCCGCTTTTCGATTTTATCGGCTACTTTAAGCATTTTATCGGCCACTTGTCTTTTTCCTGCTCCAAACCTCCTAGAAAACCCACTAAAAACTAAAAATCCAGGTGTTCAGCCTGGATCAGGTTAATTTCTTTCCTTTTTCGTAGCGGACCAGCCTAAATTCAAAACCTAAAACCATTAAAGTTACCTTTTTAAATTAAAACCCTGCCACCGCCTGAAATTTGGTGTCAGGCACCACGATATGCCGCTAAAATTTTATTATTTGATTGCCGCAAAAAATTAGTGTGTGGGGATTTCTTCGCAAACAATTTCTCGGTTGCGGACGCTATCATGGGTTCATTTTTCAAAAATGTGTTTTGGATTGAGGCTTGCCTTCCTCTTTGGGTGAGTTTTTGGGTATAATAGAGGAATATGGATTTTTTGGAGGGGGTTGTGGCTTTGGAGTCGACGCCTGCAAGTGAACGGATTGAGCTTTTTGGAGATCAGGTGCGGGAATTGCTGCACCCGACGGTGACGGAGGATGCGAAGCTGGTTCAGAAGGGTTTGATGCTGTACCGGCAAGGGCTGGTGAAGCAGTTACAGATATGGAATGAGCAGATTACTGCGACGGTCCAGGATGTGACGCCTTGTTATGTGAAGTTGAATTTTGAGTTTTTGTCGCAGAGTGAGTGCTCGTGTCCGACTGAGGGGTTTTGTCGGCATCAGATGGCGGTGTTTTTGAGTGCTTATTCTCGGGTTGGCAGTGTGGCGGATTGGGTCGCTGAATGGCGGGAGCCGATGCGTGAGTCGAAGGCGGTTTCGGACTGGGGGCTGCAGACGGCGAAGGATTTGATTAAGGCGAATGGGGTGTCGAAGCCGGATTATGGGCGGTGGGTTCATTCGTTTGAGGTGAGTTTTGATACGCTGTTGGCGACGAAGAAGTATACGAGCCCGTATGTGATTCCGGAGTTGTTTGGGATTTATGAGCGCCGGATTCATGCGAGTGCGCCGGTTGAGCAGGAATGGCGCTTGCTGTATGAGTTGGTTGGGATTGTGGTTTCGTTTCGGAAGCTGGCTCGGCTGAGTGAGCAGCTCGGGCATGATGAGGATATGGTGAAGCGGGCTTATTTGCATTTGTTCCATAATTTGATGGATGATGCGGAGGAGCTCTCGATGAAGATTGGCGTGCAGTCGCTTCCGTTTGATTTTGATGAGTTTGTCGATAAGTTACGGGAGGATACGTTTGAGCTGTTGACGTGTACGCAGGGGTTGGCGTATGAGCGGATTTTCTTGTATCGGTTGTTGTGGATTCATTTTTTCAAGAAGAAGGCGTGGCGTGAGGAAGAGTTGGTGAAGATTCAGGCTCGGATGAAGGGGCTGCAGGATTGGGAGAGCCCTGCCCCGCTGCTGCTCGCTGGGATTCATTTGAATTTCTTGCTTGGGGATGATGAGGCTGCGTTGAAGTTGACAGGTCCGTTTGGCGATGAGGAGATTGCACCTTATTTGGTGTATTGGATTGAGTATTTGTCGGGGCTGAAGGCGTGGAAGCGTGTTGGCCCGGTGATTGAGTTGTTTTTGCAAAAGGTGAAGGGCTATTTGGAGTGGCTCGGCGGGTATCATAGTTGTGCGACGTTTGTGCGGAATGCGCTTCGGGCGGTGGCGCCTTATTGTGCGGAGAGTGACCGGGTGGATTTATATGAGCGGGCGATGCTTTCGATGCTGCCGTATAGTTTTGGGGATTATGAGTTTGTGTTGTTTGAGCGCGGGCAGTATGAGCGCTGGGGTGAGCTGCAGGCGTTTGTGGGCTTGGATTATTATGAGTTGCCGAAGGACCGTTTGAAGCTTGTGGAGAAGGAGCGTCCTGAGGTGCTGTTGGCGATGCTGCATCAGACGGCGCAGCGTGAGATTGATCAGAAGAACCGAGCGAGTTACCGGATGGCGGTACGGCATTTGAAGAAGCTGCGGACGTTGTATAAGAAGCTGAAACGGGTCGATGACTGGGAGTATTTCTTGGATACGTTGATGGAGCGGACGAAACGTCTGCGGGCGTTTCATGAGGAGTGTAAGCGGAGTAAGTTGATTGAGGGTTGATGGATTTTTCTTAATAGAGCAAAAGGTGCCAATTCTCGTGGCACCTTTTATTTTTGTTATTTTTAGCAGGGGCGGTGGTGCTGGTTCGTTCGAATGTAAATTTGAACTGGGATGGTTACTGTTGAAGCAGGCTTAGTAACAATAACGAATGTATGTTTTGGGCTATGGCCTGATAGGTAATCTCAAATTCTGCATGGTCCCCTTCTGCATGGCTGACGGGAATGCTAATTCCGAGGGAGTCACTGGTGAAATAGCTAAATGTGTCGGACTGATTTTCGGTACCAATATTGTCGAGTGAATCGGCGTTTGTGAGCATGTTTAGTAGGTCGCTTGGGTGTATGCTGTTCAGGATGCCTTGGTGTTCAGGCTTCATGGATTTGGCGTTTTGCTTGAGATTTCCGACGAAGTTTTCATCGATATTGATCATGTCTTTTAATTGTAGAATAGTTCCCGTTTCGATGTCGATATTGGTTGTATAGTAATGATTATTGGGATGGGCTGCACCGTTCATGTACCCCACTCCTGTGTATTGAATGCTCAGCAGGCTGGGACTTTTGGATTTGATTTCATAATTGATTTCGAGGGTTAGGTCTTGAACCTCGGGCAGGTAATAGTTTAGTACTTTGATGGCTTCTTTTTTTAAAAGTTGATTAATGGTTTTCTCCTTTTGCTGATCGCTTGATTTCGTGAGTTGGGGATAGTTTATTTTGATGTTGTTTTCTGTGTAGTTTGTTTTTGTTATTTCGTAGGGATTACTGGATGGACCTGGATTGTTAGGGCTACTATTGTTGTCGGGTTTTTCGGCGGGTTTTACGCCGGGGTTGGTGTCAGGTTTTTCGGCGGAACCGGGCTTGGCATCGGGTTTATCAGTGGGTTTTTCGTTTGGATTTTCAGTTGATGGCTCCGGTTGTGGATCACCATTCGTTTTCGAATTATTCCCTTGGCTGCAGGAGGTTAACAACAGAAGTAAAAATATTAATAGCGTTATATTGAGATTCTTCTTTCCCATATACGATCTCCTCGTTTTATGTCCTTAATAGATACAATAAAAAATCATAGCTGAAGCTTCCATTGGTGGGTCCAGATGAAACTAGATTTCGCCATCAATTATATGTGATTTATTCGTTTTATGTTACTACTGGCGGTTTCCTTTCTCAGGTCATTGTCTTTCCGATTCTGGAGAACCAGCACTTATTAGGGGACGGATCCCTGCCGGGGACTACTTTTAAGTTACCTTTTGTAACAACAAACCACGTACGAATATACTACTTAAGGAATAACTTCAATCCTCGCCCTCCTCTAACCACACTTTTTTGGGTATAATAGAGGATATGGATTTTTATGGAGTAATTTAGATTTCACTTATGAGATTTTTTGGAGTTAATTTTGGTGTATTTTAGTGTAATTTTTGGTGTCATTTATGGTGTCAGGCACCGCTCGTGGACACTTTAGTTATTTTGTCCATACGGAGCGGACATTTAGTTAGAATTAGCTAGGTTGACTGGTATTGTGGCTTGTTTATTTTTAGGTGAAATTTGTTTTGTGCCATTTTGGATGGTTTTGTGCCATTTTAATAAGTTTTTGTGCCATTTCAGGGGGCTTTTGTGCCATTTTTAAGGGGTTTTGTGCAATTAGACATTTTCTGGAAATTAACAACTAGTAAATAGCTTTGATGTTTGTGAAATTATGCATTTTCCGGAGATTTCCATCTAACTTTGTTCTCTCCCCCAATAAAGGAGTTTTGGATCGATGCTTAAAACAAGGTTTATGAAATTGCTGACAACTAAATTAGGGGAAGGTCGCTTTCTTCTTACTGCAGAGGATGAACGAGGTCATGTGATGAGCCCGTTTAGATGGAAGAATCTCGTTTTCAGCAGTCATGAGGAAAGCTTCTTTGGTACGCTCCTTGAGACGGATACGGTGAACGACGTCGAGGGTGTGGTGGTGAGCGGCTGGCATCTGGTTTCACTTTTTGCCAAGGAGTCGTTTAATCGATATATCGAATGGGATTGGAATGAGCAATCTGAGATTTGTCTGGCGGCCGCCCATTCGCTGTATGAGGGCATCGTTGAGAAGGATTGGCTGCCGGACTTTTCGGTCTGGGAGCACGGGGATTTCCGTTGGAAGCTTCCTGAACGCGTGAAGGATGAGTTTGACCCATCGTTTTGGGAACAAAGGATTGAGGAGTCTGAGCCCGCCATCGACGAACTGATAGGCCATGAGCTTGGGACGACCAAAAACTATATCTCAGACTTGTACAATGATGCCCTCGATGGCTACTTAACGCGGAATTCTGCGATGAAGGAGTTATTCGGGCCGAAGCTTGATTTGCTCCGGAAGCAAAATATTTCCGGCGGTGAGCTCGCTCGCTATTTTGATGAGGAAAGCTGGCTGGAATGGGTCGGAATTAAGGAAAGCGACACACCTTTTACGATTGGGCTGCGCTTAGATGAGCCGGTTGATGGCGAAGGTGCCTGGAGTCTGGATCTATTTATACGAGGAAAGAAAAATGTCGATGAGGTTTATGATGTGGATGGGACCACCAAAATCCCAGCGAAGTGGCGTCCATTTTTAGAAAAAGTTGACCGCGAGCGGGAGCGCTGGATGCGATTGATTCCGTGGTTGGGTGAAGACGGTTATTTCAAAACGCATCTGAGCGAGGAAGAAGCATGGATGTTTTTGACGGAGGCGAGTGAGACGCTGGTGGCGTTGGATGTCGAAATCCTTCTCCCTTCCTGGTGGCAGGCGATGAAAAATGCTAATCTGAAAGTGAAGGCATCGCTGAAGGGTGGCTCGAGTCACCGGCCGTCATTCGTCGGGCTTCAGGCTATGCTTGATTTTAACTGGCGCTTTTCGATGAATGGTGTCGACTTGTCCGAAGATGAGTTTGGGAAACTTGTCGAGGAAAAAAGACGGCTTGTCTTCATTCGCGGCCGTTGGGTAAAGCTTGACCCGCAGTTTATTCGACAAATACAGGATATGATGAAACGTGCTGAAAAAGAAGGCCTGCATGTCCGCGATTTGCTGGAACAGGAATTGCTGGAGTCGGATACTGCTGAAGATGAACTGGACAATCCAAAGGCATTTGCGAAGATTCAAATTGAGTTAAACCGTCAATGGAAGCAAATGATCAAACAGCTGTCGGAAGTCCACGAAATTCCGCTTGAGGACGTGCCTCCTGGGTTGCAGGGTGAGCTTCGTCCTTACCAGCAGCTCGGCATGAGCTGGCTCTGGTTCTTGCGCCAGTACGGATTTGGTGCCTGCCTCGCCGATGACATGGGTCTCGGTAAAACCGTCCAGCTGATCTCTTACCTTTTAAAGGTGAAAGATGTGGTCGGGGATGAATTGGCTGTGGTGCCTGACACCCAAACTGAGGCGAAAAAACGCCGCAAGAAGGATGAGGATGCGGCTGCAGTTAAAGTTCCAACCAAGGCTGCGTTGATTATTTGCCCAACTTCTGTGCTTGGAAACTGGCAGAAGGAGCTAGAGCGCTTTGCACCGGAGATGAAGGTGTATTTGCATTACGGGTCGAACCGTCTGAAAGAGGAAGCTTTTGCGGAGAAGGCAAAAGATGCCGATATTGTTTTGACTTCGTATGGCCTGAGCCACATCGATTTGGAGGAGTTTGAATCACTGATTTGGAGCTCGATTGCGATTGATGAGGCGCAAAACATTAAGAATGCCCAGACTAAGCAATCAAAGGCGGTTCGAAAATTGCGTGGCCGCCATCACATTGCACTGACAGGAACTCCGATGGAAAACCGCTTATCGGAATTGTGGTCTATTTTTGATTTTACCAATCATGGCTATCTGGGCAGCTTGGGGCATTTCCAGAAAAAGTTCGTCATTCCGATTGAAAAAGATGAGAAGAAAGACAAGGTTCAACAGCTGCAATCGTTGATACGGCCGTTCTTGCTGCGTCGCACGAAAAAGGATGAAGAGGTTGCCCTTAACCTTCCTGACAAGCTGGAGCAAAAGGAATATTGCCCGCTCACCGCTGAGCAGGCGTCGTTGTATGAACAGCTCATCCATGACACGTTTGCAGAAATTGAAAAATTGTCAGGCTTTGAGCGCAAGGGGTTAATTTTACAAATGTTAAGTAGATTGAAGCAGTTGTGCAACCACCCTGCCCTCTATCTGAAGGAAAAAGCTGCTGGGCGCGAGCTGCTGGAGCGTTCGAATAAGCTTGAGAAACTTGTCGAATTAATTGATGCCGTTTTGGAACAGGGTGAAAGCTGTCTGATTTTCACCCAATATATCGAGATGGGCGAAATGATTCGGAGCACATTGAAGAAGAAATTTGGCATCGAGGTGCCGTTCTTGAACGGAAGTGTGCCGAAAGTGAAGCGTGACGAGATGATTGAGCGGTTCCAGAATCAAGAGTTTCCGGTGTTCCTGCTGTCATTGAAAGCTGGTGGAACCGGGTTGAATCTGACGGCGGCCAATCACGTCATCCACTACGACCGCTGGTGGAACCCGGCTGTGGAGAACCAGGCCACCGACCGTGCCTACCGGATCGGTCAATCGCGCTTCGTTCATGTGCACAAGATGATCTGTACGGGTACCCTCGAGGAGAAAATCGATGCGATGCTAGAGAAGAAGCAATTCTTGAATGATCAGATTATCCAGAGTGAGAACTGGATTACCGAGTTATCTACGGATGAGCTGAAAGACTTGGTTTATCTGGGGTAATGTGGTTTTTCGTGTAATGATGGTGTCTGTGATGGTAATGGTGTCAGGCACCATCGTGTAAACCTAAAAAACATACAATGAAAAAATGCTCAGAGATTACCACTCTGAGCGTTTTTTCGTTGTTCCACTTATAGTCCCCCGTTTGTTGAGAGGCGCCTCTTTTTGAAGGAATATTCCTAAATTAGGATTTGCAATTTATAAATTTACTGTGTAATGGGAGGAAAAAGCTAAATACAACAAAATACAACGGTATTGAAAAGAAAAAGCTCCAGCCATGTGGCTTGATATAACCTACTTTTCTCATTCCCCATTCCAATAGAGTAGCAATTATGGTAAATATAATGACAATTATCCATTTATTTGTTTTCTTAAAATAGTTTAAAAAAATAACGGAAAGAGAGGAAGGAATTAAGCTGTAACTTATAAACTCTCCTATTCCCGTGATATTTGGGTTACCAAAATCAACAAGGTCGAACATTTTTGCAAATAAGGAATCACCAATCCAAGCAAAATAACCAATTACTCCAAATGTAATATAAAGAACTCTCCAACCGATCTCTTTTTTGGGCATAAAAAGAGCATATAAAAACAATAGCAAACCTACACTGATCGGCAGCCAATTTCCTTGAGCATGTAAATCTAAATTCTTACTCAATGAACTCAAACTAATCACCTCTTATTTACTTTCTCCAAATTTATTGTGATTATTTCAAGTATTGTCCCTCATCATTTAGACCATACTCTGTTATTTTTCAGTATAATTTTGCTATTTCGGCTATTTTGTAACCGCTTTTATGTGAATTGATTCACATGTATAATAGGTTTATAAGGAATCCAATAACCCATTCCAGGGAGGAATCATGATGCTTACTAATTTTTTGTTTGAACTCAAAAACTGGTTGCTTGGCGAGCCAATGGATGAAATCCACGAATTCGAACGATTAGAATCAAAACATACCAGGGTTCACCACGATGAATATATTTACGAAATTATCCGGGTCCATTAATCCATTTTATACGTCAAAGAAGCCTTCAACTTAGAGGGCTTCTTTTTTTCGAATGAGACGAAAGAAATTCAGCTAGCATAGCCTCAAAAAAAGAAAGCAAACTAAAATCGTGGGGTGCTGAAATAGTTGCAGCCTTAAAGGAATAACTAAATGGGTGGTGAAAAAATGGCTAAAAATAAGAATAACCAATTTAAGAAACATAATACGGCTCTACCAAAAGCCGATTTAGAATTTGCGGAAGAACGAGGAAATGGCTTTGAAAAAGTCGCATTAAAAGCCCAAAAGAGTCATAATAAGTAACCATAACGGGACAGTTATCCTATCCCGCCTGTTGTTCTAGTGGAGCGTTTCTGTTCTATTCAGGAACGCTTTTTACTAGCTACTTTATTCATGTGATATATGTAGGATTTGATAAATTACTCCGCTCATTTCTTTTACACTGCTTACATCGTTTAAATAATAAAACACATCGTACTTCCATTTATCGGGATTATAAATAACTAGATACTCTGTATTATCAATCGTTGGAATATCTTTTCCTATTTTATCTTTTAAGTTATTTAGACTTTCTTGTGGTGGTATGTCTCTTGTGATTTGGAAAAGATATTTATTCTCTTTGATTTTCGATGTCGTTGTATCAATTAGTGGAATTCCGACATTTACTCGCTGCCATCCAAAAGAGTTGATTATATTGTCATAATAACCATTAAATAAGAACTTGTTTAGCCCGTTGCTGCCGTTCCAAAGGTATAATGGACAATAACTATTTTGTAAATTATTATGGATTCCTTTTTCAGTTATCAAATAGAGTTTAAATTTAAGATCCTCAAATCCGTCTGTTTTATGACCATTATTCCTTACTCTGTCCTTGATTATGTTCATATCATAATCACTTGGTAATGTAATTTTGTATTGTGTGGCTATCATTTAATCAATTCCTCCTTTTGAGTCCTTGAGAATCACTGGCATTTATTTTTGTAGTGAGGGCATAAAAGAATTTTTGTGGTTCATCGAGGCGGAGATGCGCTTTGGTGACTTTTTTCTTAAACCCATAGATGAACCTCGCTTCGACAGGATGATAAAATTCCACTTCAAATGTGGGTTTTTCTTTGAAAAAATCAGCAAGGACGGCGTCAAAAACTTGTTTTGATTCGTCTTTTGTTAATGTTTCGGGGCCATGATAATAATGGATGCTTTTAATTTCCTCAAGCGGAACGATTAACTGTTTGATGAGCCCGACCTGGACGTACAATTGTTGGTCGGTGATCATAATCGGGCAATGCCGAATTGCTTGGATTTCTGCCAGAAAGAATAATAAGGTAAACACATTTAATACCAGAGCGATAGTGGAGACTAGCGGACTCCACTAGTGAAGGAGAAAATGAAAACCTACCGATTCCAAAACCAGTGCGTGGATCAGCATGACGTAAAGCGTGATGGTGCCCGTATTTTTTATGATAGGTGTAAATAAGCTCATTAGGTATCATCGGTTTTTTCCGCCAAGAAAATAGGCTGAAATAATAAATGGTCATATCGGAGAAAAAGATTTCTCGTACCGGAGATGGTTGTAGATGCTGTTCCCATGCTTGTTTCATTCGATATGGAAAGGTTGGAATTTTGCTTTCGTTTTTGCGGTAGCTTTTGATGATTTTTGGAAACGAAGTAAATAGCTTAATCACGACATAAAGCTCTAGCAGGAAAAAGGCTGCCTCACCCGTGAATAAGATATATTTTACAAAGGGGTAAGCTGACAGGAGACCGTGCGGAATAATCAGTACCGCAGCGCCATATCCTGCAATCATGACAGGGAGTATATATTTAAGCGAGTAACGCTTTCTTAGGATAAAGAAGTACACGAGTAAAGGTATGGTAATGATGAAATCAAATAGGGATCCTAAGGAGAGGACGACAGTAAACCAGAGCCATTTATTTTTCGAAAGAGATATCATTGTTACCTCCGGAAGACCTTGATACTGTCATTTTAACATAAATATCCAATTAATTAGATTGTAAAGTACTCTAAAATTGTGAAAAATATCAATAAATTTTAGAAATAACTTCTGTAATAATATAACATTACTCCAAGGGTAATGATGGTATAAGCCATGGAGGTAAGGAAAACAACATTCGGTGAAAACTCATACTTTTGCTGGTCAACTTTGATCCCAGTGGTGCCTTGAACTGTCATATCTAAATATCTTGAAGTGTGCCCGCCTTTTGACGTAAAGAACCAAATGATAACGGTGGAAGCTAATCCAATAAAGAATGAATAATCAATGAATTTTGTATGGGTATAATACGTTATGCCATAACTCAATCCTGTTAAAACTAAAAACGTAATCATGATGGTAATTAGTCTTTTCATTATTGTTAACTCCCCTTTTAAAATACCTATCTCTATATACGGATTTATCGCAAAAATGTTCCAATTATTGGTTTTTTTAATATTAGTTCCATGTTCACAGAGGTACAGAACCATTATCCAGGCTTAACCAAAAGAAGGACCCATATGGTCACCGTGATTACTCTTTTATCCCCAGCACACGAATCCGCTTATAATCCGCGATCCACTCACCGTTGCGGAATAAAACTTCTCTTGAGTTCTCTTCCACTCTCGTGATGATTAACTCTTTGGTTTCGGTTGTCACGCCTTCGAACATGCTTGTGGCGAACATCTCGATCCAGTTTCTTAAGCCTTGCTCTCCAGATAAAGGGGTCGGCCGATCAAAATGTTGGGCGTGGGTGACCCGAAATCCTACTTGTTCCATCATGGATGTGTATTCGCCAATGCTTGGGTAATACCAAGGGAGCTGCTCTGATTTATACGTGATTCCCTGTTCGCCTAACTGATTAATAATTGCGTCGATAATTTTCTGGACGTTGCCTTTCCCGCCGAATTCAGCGACAAATCTGCCCCCAGGGTTTAAGGCATTATAAATGGACTGTAGAGCCTGTTTCGGGGTTTTAATCCAATGAAGTGTAGCATTAGAGAAAACTGCATCAAACTCGTTAGTGTACCCCATGTTCACAGCGTCCTGTACCTTGAAGGTGAGACCCGGGTACTTTTTTTGTGCTTGCTGGATCATGTTTTCGGATTTATCAATCCCAATAATATCGACTCCCAGTTGATTCAGTTGGTTGGCTAGATCCCCTGTTCCGCAGCCAAGATCAAGAATCTTTTCTCCTGACTTCGGTGCTAACAATTGGACCAAATCCCCTCCAAATTGAGAAACAAAAGAATGCTTCTTATCATATAAATTGGCATTCCAACTATCTTCCTTAACCCTATTAGCCATTTTTTATCACAACCCCTTTTAGATACTCTATTAAATAATTATAACAAAGGGATGTGAAAAATACCTGTATGGTGTCCTCACCGGAAGGACAGGTGTCCACAGATGGTGCCTGACACCATTTTTGTGACACCATTATTATTTCTCGGCGGTTTTTCTAATGAGGGACATTAGGATGCGCACGATTAAAAAGGCGGCTGCGATGGATGCAAAGCTATGTAGTGAGGTCCAGGACTTTTTATATTTGATTAATTTTGTGTTTTTTTCGAGCCAAGATTCAACAAGTGTCGATGGTAGTGTAAATAAGAGGCACTTAAATAAGATTCCATATATGCCTGAATTTCTAGTTACTTGATTGAAATAAATGCAGCTGATTGGGAAAATGAGATAGCTAAATAGAACACTTATGTCAAAGCTTTTAGATAGGTTAACTGGGTATTTTAAATATCCTTTTTTTACCAATAAATTATCTAGAATGGTAGCAATATAGCTCTTCAATAGGAAAATAATTAGCCAGTCCTTTAAAGGCGGCTTTCGAATTAAGTTAAAGAACGTACCGATCCCAAAACAAATAAAAACCTTAAGATGTTTTTTTCAAACTGATTTCGTGTTTTCTTCACCCCTCAAGCATGTCGCCTTAGTTTAACCAATAAGGCTGAAAAAAAAGTACTGCATTTATTATTGTTACTTTAAACTCTCTCCATTTACCGCAAGAGCGACTTTTTGCTTTGGATGGTAAATGAAGGTTCTCCATTTACCGCTGGAGCGGATTTTTGCTTTGGACGGTAAATGAAACGGCTCTCCATTTACCGCTGGAGCAGATTTTTGCTTTGGATGGTAAATGAAACGACTCTCCATTTACCGCTGGAGCAGATTTTTGCTTTGGATGGTAAATGAAACGACTCTCCATTTACCGCCAGTGCAGCTTTCGCTTTGACACGGTAAATGTAAGCATAGAAATAAGGCCAATCTCAGTAGTGAGATTGACCTGTCCACACCACCCGGACAAAAAGGTGCATTTGTCCACGGGCGGTGCCTGACACCAATGATGGCACTAAAGATGGAACCATAGGTAATTTAAAAGTCAAAGTTGTCGGGGTCTGGGCCGACGCGGTGGTTTTGGTTTAGGTTGTTGATTTGGTCTACGTCTTCTTGTGTTAGCTCAAAGTCGAATACTTGTGAGTTTTCGATGACTCGGTGTTCTTTTGTTGATTTTGGGATGGTGACGACGCCGTTTTGCAGATCCCAGCGCAGGATGATTTGGGCGACTGTTTTCTTGTATTTTGTGGCGATTGCTGCCAATCCTTCATTGTCTAACAATTGGCCTTGCATTAATGGCGACCAGGCTTCCATCTGAATTCCCTGTTCGCGGCAGAACGCTTGGACTTCCTTTTGGGTTAAGCGCGGATGGTATTCGACTTGGTTTACCATCGGCTTGACCTCTGTATCTTTCATCAGGTCTACAAGCTGGTGCACTTGGAAATTGCTTACCCCAATTGCACGTACACGCCCTTCTTTATAAAGCGTTTCTAATGCTCTCCACGCCTCCTTGTATTTCCCAGCCACAGGCCAATGAATCAGATAGAGGTCCAGGTACTCTAAACCTAGTTTATCTAGGCTTGTTTGATACGCTGCTAATGTGGATTCGTAGCCGAGGTCAGCATTCCAAACCTTGGATGTGACAAATAAATCTTCTCTAGCGATGCCTGATTCCTTAATCCCTTGTCCGACACCCTCTTCGTTTTCATAGATGGCCGCTGTATCAATGCTGCGGTAGCCATGTTGGATCGCCGTTTTCACCGCGTTCACGAGCTCCGGTCCTTCCTCTACTTTAAAGACGCCAAGGCCGAACCAAGGCATTTTTACTCCATTATTTAATGTAGTTGTACTTTGTAGGTTGTTATTCATTGATATAGCCCTCCATTTTTTTTAAGTTGAATTACGCAAATGCCCTTCTCAGGAGGACATTTGTGTTTTAGTGGTGCCTGACACCACTGCTGTTGCAGTTGATTGATCTCTCCGTTCCAACGCTCGACTCCATCCTGTTAGGATGGCTGCTGCGAGGACCATTAAGGCTCCGATCCATGTGGTGTGGATGAGGCCAAGTGTGTCGGTGATGGTGCCGCCTAGGTAGGAACCGATGGCGATTCCGGCGTTGAAGGCGGCGATGTTGAGTGCGGATGCGACATCGACGGCACTCGGGACGTAGCGCTCCGCAAGGATGACGACGTATACTTGCAGTCCTGGTACGTTCATAAAGGCGAGTAAGCCCATAAAGATAATCGTGATGAGGCCCGCGATTTTGAATTGTGCGGTGAACATCAAGACGAACAGGACCACGGCCTGGACGATAAACATATAAAATAGGGATCCAATCGGATTGCGGTTCGAGAGCTTTCCGCCCACCATGTTGCCAATGGCGATCGCCAATCCGTAGGCTAGTAAAATTATTGCAATCGAGCCTTCTTTAAAGCCGGTTATTTCCTGTAGTAATGGTGACAAATAAGTAAAGACAACAAATGTGCCGCCATACCCCAGTGCCGTGATTGTGAATAGAAGTAAGAGGCGGCCATTGGTCAGGAGCTTGAACTGGTCTCGAACGCTGGTCTGGGTTCCTTTTTTCAAAAAAGAAGGTATTAAGACCCAGTTGGCGATGAAGCCGATGATGCCCACGGCGATGATGATGACGAAGGCGAGTCTCCAGCCATATTGTTGGCCAATGAATGTTCCGAATGGAACGCCCGTGACGGTGGCGACGGTGAGGCCGGAGAACATGATCGATATGGCGCTCGCGCGGCGGTTGGCCGGGACGAGGTCGGCGGCGATGGTGGAGCCGATCGACATGAAGACGCCGTGCGACAGCGCGGAAATCACGCGGGCCCCGAGTAGGACGCTGATGGTTGTTGCGCTTGCGGCGATGCTGTTACCGATGATGAAGATGATCATGATCCAAAGTAATAAGGTTTTTCGTGACATTCTCGATGTCAGTGATGTTAGGACGGGTGCTCCGAATGTGACCCCGAGGGCGTATAGGGAGACGGTTAGTCCGGCCGTTGTGACGGGAATGTGTAAATCGTTTGCAATGAGTGGCAGCAGGCCGACGCTGATAAATTCGGTGGTTCCGATCGCGAAGGCGCTGACGGCTAGGGCCAGTAGTGCCAGTGTGCTTTGCTGTTTATTTAAAGGCATGAATTTTCCTCCTCATTTGTGTAGGTTTATTTAAAAGGGTATGATTGTTTTCATCCGGCAAATGTTATTATGGGGTATATGAGGAATTATCGGAAGTACGCACTTTAAAGTGATATAGGTACCTTTGGGTGCGGTAGGTACTTTTCGGTGCCTGTCTGAATGAGGAGGAAGATGTGTAATGGAGAAGAAGAAATACAATATATCGGTGGAAGCGACGCTTGAGGTGATTGGGGGGAAATGGAAGTGTGTAATTCTCTGCCATTTGACGCATGGGAAAAAGCGGACGAGTGAATTGAAGCGGTTGATGCCGAATATTACGCAGAAGATGTTGACCCAGCAGCTGCGCGAATTGGAGGAGGATGGCGTGATTAATCGGATTATTTATAATCAGATTCCGCCGAAGGTCGAGTATGAGCTGAGTGAGTATGGCCGGAGCTTGGAGGGGATTCTAAATTCGCTTTGTACATGGGGGGAGAATCATATTACGAGGGTTTACGGGGATAAGTTTTCTGTGCTTGAAGAAAGTGTTTTGAATGATCATCTTAAATAGATGGTGGTATGGGTGTCAGGCACCGTTTGTGATGTACGTCCACTGCCAATAGTGTTTTTGGTGTCAGGCACCATTTGTGATATGAGTCCAGTCATTGGAAAGCTTTAGAGTAACCGTATCGCGATTCTCGCCCACTAGATTTACATTTGATTTTACAAAAATCGGCTGCAAAATATAGGTTCCAGCAGGTATGTTTACATCGCCCCCGCCATTTTTCGCAACGGTATTTATGGCCTTTTGGAAAGCATTTGTATCATCGGTTACTCCATCACCTTTTGCCCCATAATTCTTCACACTGGACCCCGAGGGATTGTTCACCTGTTTCGTAACGATATAGAATGAAAGGAGCGTTAGTGATAATAAAATTAATAGAGTCACTTTTTTCATTTTACGCTCCTTTTTTATAGGGATTTTTTACGACTTATGCCTGCTTTTTATGATTGTATAAATGGCCGGTCTTTTAGATGGTCGGTCTGCTCCATCATGTGAACGTAAAACAGGTCGTAACGGATCCAGCGGAGCGGGAATTTAAACGCAAGTTCGTTTTTCTTGTCGTAGACGAGAACGTGCTTTTTGTTGTATTCTACCTTTTTGATTTCGTGCATTCCGATCGCATGCTGTTTAGAACCGTCCTTCATCACTAGCTGCTGGCCGACGACTTGGATCGCTCTTTTCTTATTTCTTGTAAGTTCGTATAGACACATTGCGCCACCGATCACAGTTAGTCCAATCAAGAAAGGAATCGAGTCTTCTGAAAATCCTCCAATAGCCTCTCTAATCCAGTTTATCACCGCCAGGCTGAGGAAAAACCAGGCGCCTTTGCTGAGACGTGGCGAACTTTCAAAATAGACACTGGTTTCATGTTCTTGCTGTTCCTCTGCCCTTCTTTTGAAAAAGGCGGCTTTGTGTTCTTCGATGCTGGCAGAATCCCATTCATCAAAATTAGTGTAGCTGCCATCCCATATTTCGGCCGTATCGTCGCCATCCTCGAGCGCATAGCCGCCAGCCCAGCCCGCATATCGGGTCCCGATATGCATGAAACTCAGTAAGTAATATCGGATCGGCTGCCCATAGGTGTTTTCTGTTTCGACTTTATCGATGATCTGAATGTCTTCCGGAAAACGAATGATTCCTTCTTCTTCCTCTGGCAAGTTGATAATCGTCGAAAAAAGCCTAGATTTCGCCAAATGGGGCTGCTTTCCTTCAGCGATTGGATACAGATGCTCTAGATTTCTTTCCTTCAACTCCCAATAAACGATTTCTGCACTTTCGATCTGATTTGCAGCCTCTACTAATGTTTTCTGATCATATGGAAGGTTTTTGGCGATAGATATGATTAGCGCTTCTGTTTTAATAGACGGATCACGGAAAGCCATTGCCTGCTCCAGCTCGGCGCCTATGTCAGATGAATAATAATATTCCATTAAGTTAATTAATAATCGCATTCTCGAACGAAGAGCAAAATAGCTAACCTTCCATGCAGAATACACATATTTGCTTGTAAAATCGGAATCATATTTCAAGTAAGCTTGTTTCTCTGCCTGATAATCTTCAAGCAGGATCGGGAGGATTACCTCTTTTTTATAGCCTTGCTCGAAGCCGGAGGAGTTTAGCGATAATAACAAATCATAGAGCATGAATTTATAGTGTTTGCTATTTAGTTTTTCGAGTGTTTTATCAAGAATTCCCTTGATCAGCATCGGATACGCTTCAAGTTCCTTCACTGGAATAAAAAAATCCTCTGTCTGGATTAACCCTATAATTTTTTCTTCAAGCACGTAGAAAATCTCTTCATCTTCTGTTGCTAGCAACATTAAAATCGCCAGCTCTTTTGCCTGTAAATCGAGACCGTCGAAATGCTTTATGAGTCCCTCCACCACTTCCGGCATGGGAAAATCACAGACAAAGTCAATGAGATAAAAGGATGGGTTGTCCCAATTTTCCTCACGCTCTGGAAAGTTGGATGCAGCCGTCTTGATCATATCCTTTAATACATCGATATGAACCTCGAGTCCTTCTTGAAATTTATATTGAGCAAGCTGTTGTAGTGCCTCAAGTCTTTTTTGCAGACTTTCGCTTTTTACCCGTTTTAAAATCGAACGCAGCTTTAATTCAATCATCGATCCCCATCCCTATCTCAATCTTCTAATTTGTGACCCTATTAAATTATTTTATTTCATAACCAGCAAATCAGCAATGAGGACATTGGTCTTGGGGTGCTCAAAAAAGGAAAATGGACCAAAATTGTGTCGAAAAAAGACCTAACAGTGGATTGTTAGGTCTTTTTGGATGTTTGAAGTTATTGCCGGAATTAGTTTAAAACGATAACTTTCACGGTCTTTCTGCCCCATTGTAATGCTTTTGCTCTATTTGGGACTAATACGTCGATTTTATGGCCCTTAATCGCGCCGCCTGTGTCACCTGCGATGGCAACGCCATAACCTTCAACCCAGACTTTTTTTCCAAGTGGAATGACTCTCGGGTCAACGGCAATCAATTTCATATTCGGATTTTTACGAATGTTGTAGCCGAGTGCGGTAATGGAACCGGACTCTTCTGGGCTGTATGCTGTTGCGGTGACATACATCTCCTTACCACTTACCGTAGCAGTTGTTGTGATGTTTTCTGATGATGATGGCGCTGCTTTTGTTGTTTTTGCAGTTGTACGTGCTTTGGCCTCATCTTGGTCTTTTTTGATTTTCGCTTGAATATCCTTCATTTGTGACTCAACGCCGGCTTTTTCCTGTTCGGCTAGCGCCATTTGTTTAACGATTTGACTGAATTTTTGTTGCATTACGGTTAAGGTTTGTTGTCGTTTTTGCATGTTTTGATCAAGTAGAGCTTGTTGATTCGCAAGTTCCTCTTGGTCTTTTAATAAAATTTGTTCTTGTCTATCAATCTCTTTTTTATCATTTTCAATCTGTTGAAGGTCTTCCTTCTGGGCTCCTAAGATATCTTTATCCGCATCCATCAGGGCCGAAACGGCGCTCGCGCGTTGGATAAATTCTGAGATACTATCAGACTCGAAGAATAGGTTGATCATTACATTGACGTTATCATTTTGTTGAAGTGCGACGGCCCGCTGCTTCATAATCCCTTTACGTGCAAGGATTTTATCTTCTAGGACGACGATTTCTTGTTTCTTTTTTTCAATGAGTTGATTTGTTGCGTCTATTTTTTGCTGCGTTTTTGCCATTGTTTCTTTGTTCTTTGTAATATCGCTGTAAAGAGAGTTCAATTCTTGTTGAATTTTTTCTATCTCTTGATTAACAGTCTGCTTTTCTTGGGCTTTTTGCTCTACTATTCTTTGTTTCTGCTCCAGCTGTTGCTTGGCATTATGTAGGGCTTCACTGCTTGTTTGTGCATATGTAACCATAGACCCCGTTACTGATAGGATGATTGTAAGTAACACGAGAATGATACGCTTTTTTGTCGTTTGCATACGCTTTCTCCTTTCCTTAGTACTCTATTTATACCAGATGAATGTACCAGTAATGTTACAGAAATATTAAAAGTACATCACTTTTTGTCATATTACACGTGAAAGTGTCAATTCTGTGTCATAACAGTGTCCTCTTTTTGGGGTGAAATGTCAGTTGTGGGTGGGGTTTCTTGGCGGTGGAATTTTATTGGTGTCAGGCACCAGAGTAGTCATTTACCTGTGCCAGGCTGGACGCCTGGCTTTTTAGTGGGTTTGAGGATGGTTTGAGGAAGTGGACAGTAAACTATGAAAAGTGGACAGTAAATAACGGATGTAAATAAATGGGGTATCCCGAAATGCCTAAAAGGGTGGGAATTCAAGGCAAATGGAGCTGGTTTACCATACAAGTAGAGAAAATAAGCGTTTTGGCCTTCTGGCGTGGCGAGTCGTTGCTCTTTATTCCTAAAATAAAAAAAGGCTCCGAAAAATCTAAACTGTACCCGTTAGAGTA
>NZ_JAGGQR010000050.1:0-27994 GCF_018613205.1 Bacillus sp. ISL-46 | reverse complement strand
TATTTTCATGGTAGTTTAAGTGAAATTCTTCACAAAATATCAGGAAGGAATTTCATAAATCAAATGAGAATAAAAAAAGCCCTTACTGTTTATTTGCAGAAGGACTCGAATATGGATTATAATTAATTCCTTTTTCTTATTAATTCATCACGATCCGATGCCATTGGAGGCTGTTCCAACCATCGATTTTTTATCATGATATTAGCACCATCTTCAGCATACATCTGCACTTCTAAGGACAGCCTGTTATACATTGAACTAATATCTCCTCTTGGACTTTGACTGACACCTGTACCATAATAACCAACACTCATAGAAATTAAACCAGATGTAAGGTACATCATGAGTTTATCGGAAAATGTATGTGATGTACTGTTAGTTATTTCTGCATCCCAACCCATCGGTACAGGGAGTTTACTTTCCTCTAACTTCCCTCTAAATAATCTAATGTGTTTATTCCCAACTTCTAAACCCTTTAAAAAGAATTGTTTTACATCCTTGTCCTGGGCAACCTGACTAAATCCAGTAAGTGTAGCTACTCCGAGTGCATTTCTTTGTAGATTAGCAAATAAATTATCGACTTCCGCTGCGACTAACGGTCTTTTTTCTCCAAACACATCTAACATAAACCATTGCTTTTTCACAAATTCAACCTTCTCCAAATTTGGCAGATTCGGAGACCTGATAAACAAACCCTCGGACAATAATAATTCCGTTGTTCGATTATATAATTCCATTGTTTCCGTAAGGCAGTCCATGTAATAAGTTCTTATGTCATTTCTTACGGATGCTGCTACCGCGGCTCCATATAAAGTAAGTCCGACCTTCGACATTTGGTTTAAAAAATTCAGAACAAAACCGTCAGAAAAAAGTCTAGGAGCTGTTATATCAACATCCTCTTCAATCCTAAAACCATGCGGAACTGCATTTTTTTCCTCAGTTAATATAGATGTAATTTTTTTAACATGTGATTTAGATAACTCTAAAGCAAATTCAATTATAGGCTTAATCTCATCATCCTCGGCTTTTTCTAAAAAGTATGTGAGGACACAAACGCTTGAACTATCATTTAAGTATTGCATCCAAAGTTGACCGATCTCACCCGCAGTTAACCTTATCTGGGTTCCCATTTCCTCCATAAGCAACCTCCAAAATAGAAATACTATAAATACCATCCCCATAAATTACCTCTAATATGTGCTGGTTGGTTATGCTCCGATTGAAAAATGAGCCCAGCAATCGCAAAAGCTCATACTAATTTTGTATTCTCTTGTTCCACTAACCTGCTAACACTTCACAATGTACATAGACTTGGAGCTAATCGAATTGAAAAGGTATTAGTCCATATTGTTAAGCAATGCGTGGAAAAAGGATTAATAAAGTCAAACACCCTCATTATCGATTCAACACATACTATCGTAAACGCAGCCAAGGATAAGCCTTTAGATGTTTTAAAAAAAGCTGCTAATCGACTATTAAAAGGGGTAAAGAAACAGTATTCTAAACTTTATAAAAAGCTTCCTAAGTTTCCACAATTAGAGGGTATTGATGAAGAAAAAGCGAAACAACTTTTGCAATATTTGGTGGAGCTAAAGGATGTGTTGGAGGACAAACTCCCAGATGCCGAAGGCAGCTTGCTTGAGAAGATAACCGTCATAAAGCAAATTATTGAAGATGAGAGACTATTGACTAATAAAGGAATTTCCTCTGCAGTAGACTCTGATGCACGTTTTGGGAGAAAGTCTAAGTCTAGAACTTTTTACGGATATAAAAACCATATTGCAATGACAGAGGAAGAAATCTTCACTGCTATTCATATAACCTCAGAAATGAAGATGATGGGAAACAGCTTCAAACGTTAGTGAATAAGACGATTGAACAAAAAATAACCATTGATGAAGTACTCGCAGATACTGCTTATTCTGGTAAAGGAAATCTTAGCTTTCTCCAAACTGAGGAGATTAAAGCTTCTATACCAAAAAACATATATAATATTTCGACAATAAAAATAGGATTAAACTCAACTTACTAGTTTAATCCCAAGATAAAAAGGTTTATTTTTTATATTTAGATTGACAACTCAATAATAAAAATCATCGTTAATAGTCCCATGACAAAAGAAAAGGTTGCCGATCGTTCGTTTCCATCTCCATGGCTTTCAGGAATTAACTCTTTATACACAACAAAAAGCATGGCTCCGGCTGCAAATGCTAGTCCATATGGTACGATATTAAGGAATTGGTCAGTTAAATGGATTCCAAGAAAAGCTGATACAAACTCAATAGCTCCTGTAAAAGCAGTATATAAAAAAGCTTGTACTTTAGGAATACGATTAGAAACTAAAAATAAGCATACAAGAAATCCTTCCGGTATATTTTGAAGTCCAATTGAAATGGAAACAAGGGATCCTAAACCCTCATATTTACTAGCATAGCTGACTCCTACTGACAGTCCCTCTGGTATATTATGTATAGCCATAGCAGCTATTAATAGAAGTGGCCTTGCTTGTCCAGAACCATGGGTTGAATGGTCAACTTCTTCATGTGGTAAGATAATTTCTAATATGGTAAGCATAGCTGTCCCGAGTAAAATCCCTAAAGTTAATACGAACATGTTTGAAAGCTTTAAGGTAGAAGGAATTAATGCATAGGTAGACGCTGCAACCATAATCCCTGCACTATATGCCAATAAATTATCCTTAACGCGGTGCGATACATTGTTTAATAACAAAGCAGGCACCGCTCCAACCGCAGTACATAATGCACTCATAATTATTCCTAAATTGGTCCCCACATAAAACCACCTTTAATCATTTTTTATTGCATTATATGTACAACCACTGTAAAAAAGACAGGTTTCAATTAACCTAAAATCATAGACGATTAGCCTTACTTCCTACAGAAGTAAGGCTAATCGTCTTTCGTTGTAACAATATTCAAAAGCATATTGTTGTTTTTAATGAACCATATACGTGAAGATGTGCTCCCCTTTTGTGTTTTGACAAGTATCTACTTACTCCATTTTTACTTCCAGGGGTAGTGTCAGGAAAATGCGGATTTACAAAGTTAAGGAAAATCGAATATTAATAAGCCCAATTCCTCTATATTATAATAGAGAAATTGGGCTCCTTTTCGTTACTCCATTAAAGCGCAGATTGTGGAAGATCATTTATATTACTTTATTGTAGATAAGCACCCGTTAGTTGAACAAGAATTTGAGAGTATTAATATAAAATCCATATTTATTCCTAAGACAGAGTGTGGTTTATAATTGTAATTGTCTGAATAATATAAAATTATGGGAGCGATGGAGATGAGTAAAAAAATTTTAATAGCTTTACTCTGCTTAGGATTAATTGTGGTACTTTATTTTTCAGCTTCCCGTCCTGGTTCAAGTCCTGGTTCTAATTATATTCCTACTACATCCTTGGAAGAAGCAATCTGTGCAAAAATAGAAGCACAGAATGAGGATTGCAAAAAAGTGATTTTAATTGATACCGATTCAAATGTGGCTTTTGTCGAGACTGAATTCGGAATCCTTCCTGTTCTTATCAGCAAAGACCATACCAAAATGGTAAAAATGATTCCAGGATTGGATTTCCAAGAATTCAGAGAGGAAAAGGAAGAGAATGGACCAATAACCTGGAGAGTTGAAAATAATGTCCAAAAGGATTTCTCCATTCTATACGGATTTGCCAGAGACAAGGCAAAGACCATCATTATAAATAGTGAAGGCAGTTTACAGCCAAATAAATTTTATGTTCGGGACGACTTGGCTGGTATGAGCGGAGGTTCAGGTACGGCTGCGTTGTGGGTTTGGTATATTACTTCTAAAGATGAAATGATTAAACCAGCGATATAACAGTTTATGGAGCAGATGGTCATCTTATTTACGGAGGAAGCAAAGAGGAATAGTGAAGGGATAACAGAATGAAAAATTCGGGAACTAAAAAGGATGGGAACCAAACACCAAATTTAAACCGATTAATTTAATTTTATTTGATAGGTTAATATACATCGGTTAAACAGGATTTTTAGGTGGAGTAGCCAACTTTGTTTTCACTTACTAAAAAGTCAGTTTCCGACTTTGTTTTTCAAAGTTGCAAATTATCCCTCTAATTTAACTATCCTGCTTCTTTAGTTGAATAACAAAAAAGCCGGCAATAGCAGCCAGCTTTTCAAGTATTACAATCCGCTAGTTGAATGAAACGCCTAATCTTCCATAAAAATTCGTGCGTAGTATTCCGTTTCTTCATCTAATTTGTTGTCTTTTCTTAATTCCTCAATAGTTTTTTTTCGGTCATCTTCAATCACTTGAAAACTTCCTGATACATTTGGTGTTTTCCGTTTGTTTTTATCCATACTTTCACTCCTACATTTCATCTTTAATAAGAAAAAGCCACCAAGAATTTTTGGCAGCTGGATCTTCAACTATTGCACCCTTTAGTGCAATAAAGTCGGTGTCTAACATTTACCGTTCAATGGGGATCGGGATTTCCCCATTCCTCATTTTTTTGTTTATGAAATTTGTGGTCAGCAAAATCCTTCGGTTTGCTATTGTCCGGATTAAAATGGCTCGATGGCTTTCTCGTTTTTACCTGTTTGCGGCTGATTTTCAATTCTTCTTTCTTCGGCTTCCTTGGGAATTTTTTTCAGTTGTTTATTTACTTCTTCTACTTGATTAGTAGTTATCATTTCATCCATTTTTCAAAGACCTCAATTCATTAAAATATTTTTATAAATATAATATGCCGCAGTAACGAAAATTTTATGCCCGCTAAAGTAGACAAAAGCACCCGTTAGTTGAACAAGGTCGATTCTAAATAAGGTGCTACCAATTAAAGGTAACACCTTTCTCGTTTATTATTTATTTAAATGTTTGTAGTCTAATACTTCTACCTTAAAGCCATGACTACATTCAATTTTAGGACTATCACAAGATGGAGATACTCTTACTTTAACCAAGTCTTCTGCATATTCAAATGGATTATTGTTACTGTCAGGAACTTGAATTCTTAAGGAAATATCATAAGAATGATTGTTGTTATAAACAATATTAACAATCCTCTGTTGCTGCCAGCCAAAACCAGAAGCCTCTTTTCCTCCATACTCTTTTATTACCCTTTTATCAATAGCTGGAAATATAATATCTCCAATAATATCTTCTGGTGTAACATACCAGTCTTCTGCATACGGTTTAATTTCCTTTGGCTCTGGAGGTTTAGCATTAACCAAGTTATTTGTTGCAAACATTAATAAAATCGTAAAGAGAACAATCATTTTCTTCATGATGCTCACTCCCAAAATTTTTACAGTTAGATTTCGCATCTTCAATTAATATTATCCACAACAACAACCAATAACCCGTATCTCCAAACCAAGTTGTTTCGCAATTTGTTTCAAAAGCGACATTAATGAACCAATTTAATGTTCAACAAACCTGCCCCTTAAATAGACTATTCATTACGCTCTCCTCTTTTTTTAACGATTGAGCAGGGTCTTCTTAAGTATTATCATTTTTCTATTCTTGAGGAAACTTATTTTCATGGTGAATTTTTAATTTAACGACTTCTTAAGATTTAATTAAGTGAAATTTAAGACTCTAATGTTATAAATTATTTGTTCGTTGAAATTTAGAGATACAAATTTACATGCAAACTATTATAAGGAGAGGAAAAATTTTTGGAAGAGGAAAAAGTTATTAAAAAAATTGCTCAAGTCACGGTTATATTTTGGATTATGAAGATTTGAGCGACTACACTCGGTGAAACCGCTGGCGATTTGTTGTCACAGACCTTAGGAGCTGGATATGTAATTAGCACTTTAATATTTTTCGGAATATTTTTAGTGACACTATTTGCTCAACTTAGGACGAATAGGTACTTACCAGTGCTTTATTGGGGTGTTATTTCCTCAACCAGTATCGCTGGTACGGCGATGTCTGATTTAATTGACCGTACATTGGGATTAGGCTATACTCTTGGCTCAAGTTTATTAATCGCAATTTTGTTAATGATTTTTGGATATTGGTATGTAAGTGAAAAATCGTTAGATATTAATCATATTCACACTCGTAAAGTTGAAATACTCTATTGGACTGCAATCTTATTCTCGAATACATTGGGTACCGCTTTCGGAGACTTCTTATCTGATAGTAGTGGTCTTGGATATAAAGGAGGAGCAATCTTAATAGGAAGTTTATTGGTAATTATTGTCCTTTCCTATTACTTCACAAAAGTTTCTCGTGTGTTCTTGTTTTGGATTGCTTTTGTCTTGACTCGACCTTTTGGGGCTACATTAGGAGACCTTCTTACAAAACCACACGCAAAAGGTGGATTAGATTTAGGGACAATTGGTTCCTCCACTGTTTTGGCTTCGATTCTTATCATTTTTATTATTTACTCCACTATTAAGAATAGCAAAACTGAAGACCCCTTATTAAGCTAATGAAGGGTTGAACTAGGTCCTAAATAGCTAAGAAATGCAAATTCCCAATATTGCATTTCCTAGCTATTTTTGTTGCAAAAAGTTTTTGTTATTTTCCAAAACCCTACTACTTATTCAACCTGCTCCGTTAGCTGAATAAGAAAAAGCCACCAAGAATTTTTGGCAGCTGGATCTTCAACTTGACCCGTAAGCTTAAAAAGAAACTTAGAATAAATAGGAGGTAAAAACGTGCTTTAGTTTCTTTAGTTAATAAAAGTATGATATAACAAAAATAAATTAAGACTTATAATAACTACGGCAATTATCCACGCACAGATCGAAGTTACTAAATGATTTACAAGTTTTCCCATTAGTTTTTTGTTACTTGTAAACATTATTAAAGGTATTAAAGCAAAAGCAATTCCAAAAGAGAGAACAACTTGACTTATGACAAGAGCTTTAGAAGGATTAATTCCCATTAGAATTATTCCTAACGGCGGTATCATTGTTATAAATCGTCCCAAATAAATAGGTATGCGTCGTTTAATAAAGCCTTGCATAATGATGTCACCTGACATAGTACCAACTGAAGAACTTGATAATCCTGCGGATAACAATCCAATTCCAAAACAAATTGCCACAAAGGGTCCAAGTATTTTTCCAAATTCATTAAAAGCAACTTCTAAATCACTTACATTAAGTCCGTTTTTATTAAATAATGCCGCTGAGACGATTAACATACTCGCGTTTATCCCACCTGCAATAATCATCGCAATAATGACATCTACAAACTCATATTTAAAAATCTTTTTCCGTTCTTCTTCAGTTTCTCCGACAATTCTATTTTGTGTTAAGGCAGAATGCAGATAAATGGCATGTGGCATCACTGTTGCTCCCAGCATACCAGCCCCTAATAAAACGCTATCTACACCCTGAAATTTGAGTGTGAAAAGACCAGAGAGAATTGCCGTTGCATCTGGTGCTGCATAGAAAACTTGAACCCCAAAAACAATTACAACAATAAAAATCATTGTTGTAATAACAGCTTCTAACGGACGCATTCCTCGCCTTTGAATCTCCAAAATGACGAATGAACCAATGGCTGCAATAATAGCAGCAAAAACAAGTGGGATATCAAAGAGCAAATAGATTCCAAGCGATGCACCAATAAATTCTGCCAGATCTGTTGCCATAACGACAAGTTCAGCTTGTATCCATAAAAGTATGGAAGTCTTCTTTGAAAATTTTTCTCGGCAAACTTCAGGTAGGTTTTTACCTGTTGCAATCCCTAACTTGGCAGACATCGTTTGAATCAAAACAGCCATTAAATTAGAAACTAAAATGACCCATAATAATGCGTATCCATACTTAGACCCTGCCGAAATGTTTGTTGCATAATTACCTGGATCGATATATGCCACAGCAGCAATAAAGGCAGGACCTAAAAAAGGCAGCAATCTTTTAATTCCATTAGAATCTCCTTTTATAGAAGAATTAGAAGATCTATTCAAAGAGTTAGACAATTTTTGGGTCCAACCTCCTTCTTTTATCCGAAATTATAGTTTATTTCAGTAAACTTTTTTTCGCTAATGCTTTTTAGGGGTCTCAGGTTGCAAACCCGACATGAATGAAGTTATTGGGCTTTCTAATTGATTAGATACCAACAATATAAATACATTATTTAAAGATATCGGAATTGTATTTTTTCCAAATTTTTTTCGTTATCTGCACGCACTATTTTAGTTTGCTTTCTTTTTAACAGGCTATGCTATTTGAGATTCTTCTTCAACAAAACTGCCCCGTTAGTGGAACAAGCAAAAAAAAGCTGCCGAAGCAGCTACCGAACTTAAACTCTTCCACCCGTTCGTTAAACAAGTACCAATTTATTTGCGTAATAAAAGGGGAAGCATTTTCTAAGTCAGTTTAGTCTAATTTTTTGTTTAAACTATCGAATTCTTTCCTCGTGCTAATAAAATGTGCAATTAAATAAATAAAAAAGAATATTGGAAATGAATATAAATATTTCCATTGCTCTGGAGCATAGGTTTTAATCCATACAAAGATTGGTTCTCCAATAAAAGCACTTCCACCTGCGAAAATAAATGCTTTAAAATACGGATTGAAGTTAGCCTTAAATTGAATAAGAAACATAACAATTACCGGTAATATGGTAAAATCCCACGGCAAATAGGAAGGAAGGAAAGGAATAACATCATAATTATAATGCCATAAACCTAATGAAATTCCTATGAAATCAAACCAGGAACTAATAAAAATAACAAAGAATCCGACGCAAAGTAGTCGATAAGTGCTTTCTTTTTTTTTAAGATAAAACCATAAAATCCACGGTACAACGGTTAACAATACCCCTAACCACCATTGCCAAGTGAAAACGACATTTTCAATCCAAAAATTCACTTTTTTGTCATGTGCTTTTTCAATTAATTCATAAATCTTTTCTGCTTTGTCTATGTATTCTTTTTGTTCCATATGTATGAACATCCTCACAACATGTTGAATTGAGTTTTTCACCCCTCGATTCTAGCTTTACCTAAAACTGTTTTATAAATAAAATAAATTTCGAGAATTTTGTTTCCCAACTAACCTCCCAGTTAGTAAAAAAGCGACTGCTCTTATTGAACAATCGCACCCGTAAGTTTAAGTACAATATTTCACAATCTTTCATAAGGAAGATGGTGACTATCATACTGGAGAATTATAGAAAGTTCTGAAATGGCATAAGGTAGACCAAACAAGAGGTAATTTTATACTCTATATAAGTATAAAACGGAAAAGCATCCAATCTGGTTCATTTGGATGCCTTTTTTCTACAATCTGAGACGAACACTATTAGATGTTCGCTGAGAGTAATTATTTTTCAGTTGCTGTATTCCCCATTGCAATAGAAATTCTATTCCAACTGTTGATTTGATTAATTATCAGTACTAGGTCAACATATTGTCTCTCATTATAATGTTCACGTACTCGTTGATAAAGCTCATCTGGCACGCGTTTTGTCGGGATTAAAGTTACGTATTCTGTCAACTCAAGAGCTACTTTTTCTGCATCTGTGTAAAATGTGCACTCTCTCCAAGCACTAATACAATATAAACGTTGTTCAGTTTCTCCCATTTTTCTAGCATCTGCTGTATGCATGTTAATACAATATGCACAACCATTTATTTGAGAAGCCCGGATTTTTATAAGTTCACGAAGTTTACGGTCTATACCTGTTGTTTTCGTATACTTCTCCATTTCCATCATTATTTTAAGTGCTTCTGGTGCTACATTGTAATAATCAACTCGTTGTTCCAATTTAATTACCTCCTTATATTTCTTTTCCTTTAAGACAGTATTAATTTAGGTGCTAATCTTGAAGCAGCTTCTTCAGCTTTTTTATATGCTTTTTGTAATACTTCATTTGGTTCTAGTAAAGCAGTTCCTTGTGCCCGAATGATTTGATAATCTTCAATACCAAGGAAATTGAACATTGATTTCAGGTATTTATTAGAGTAATCAACTTCTGAATACCAATCATCATTTGTATAGATTGAACCACTTGCTTGTATGACAATCATTCTTCGTCCGTCTTTAAGTAAGCCCAATTGAACTCAAGCACCTGTTAGCTGAATAAGGAAAGTGACTAAAAACTTTAACCCTTTACGCCTTCTTCCAGTAATAAATTCAAGTACCCACTAATGATTTTTTAAAATTAAGGTGTCTGATTTATCATTCCAAGTTATGGTTGCCTTCATTTCTTCGTTTTCTTGGGTAACTGCACAACCACTACAAGAATGTCCACCTATTTTTAACACTCCATTATTTAGAGAATCTTCACCTTCCGATTTTCCTGATACACTTTCAACAACATACTTTATCCGTTTAGGAATTGGCTTTCCACCTATATATTTTATTGTTAGATTTGTTGACTCGCTATCTTTATCAAGCAAATTTACCTCATAATTAACTTGCCAATTTTCACTTTCACCAATGAAATTCATCAATTTAGATTCTGAACAAGCAGTTAGTAAAACAGAAGAAAAAAGAAATAACATTAAAGCCTTTTTTATCATATAAACCCCTCCCTGTTTTTAATTATATATTACAGGATTGGATTTTTCTTCCTTTTTTCTTATTCAACTCCCTCAGTTTAATAAGAAAAGCCGCCTGAATTGGCAGCTGAACTTTACCCTTGTACCTGTTAATAGAAAAAGGTAAAGAAGTCTATTTTCTCTTACATATATTAATCGTTAGTTCCTAATACATCTGTATTTGGAGGTTCATAACCCATCTGACGTATCATAGCTACAATTTGTCCCTTGTGGTGAAATTCGTGAGTTATAGTATGCATTATTAATTTACCAGGGGTAAATGTTATAATTTCTGTTTCATCTCTCCAAGGAATCTTTCTTTGAATTGGCTCAGATAATTGCTTTCCGTGTAATTCAAATACCTCATTTACAAAAGAATCAACCTGTTCAAAGCGTATTTTTATATCGTCCAGTTTCAATTTCTGTCGTTCATCCTTTGGTGTAATTGGCTTCTTTGTTTTTAATAAAACAAATGAGCCGAGCCACGCAATATAACAATCTGCTATGTGAACCAATGAGTCTCGCACACTTTCCCAACCGTATCCATTTTGGCGAGTAAAATCATTTTGATTAAGTTCCTTACAATAATCTAGCAGCGTTAATCGTGTCTGACGAATCCATTCATATTCGTTTTGATGAAACATCATCTATACACCCACTTTCTTATAATGATAATACATATTCTAGATATATAAAAATAAACCTTCTTCCACGAACCTGCCCAGTTAGTTTAAGTACATTACTTCACATCTTCTGCAAGGAGTAAATATTTTGGAGATTTTGATTACTCATAAAAAAGATCGTAAAAAAAAGACGATCTTTTAATTAATGCAAGAGGTTAGTTAATATATGGCTCATTTATAAAAATTAACAGATATTTAGACATTCATTTCGATAAATTTAATTACTTTAGTTCCTGTATCAAATGCTTTTCTACTTTCCAAGAATTCTACTAATTTATTGTTATGAAATTAAAAACTCCCCAGCAATGCTGGAGAGTTAACAAACTTTACTCTTCTTTTTTGGATAAACAACGATCACAATCCATCAAATAACTTTCTGCTTGCTCTTGCATATGCTGCCCGCATTCAGGGCATTCCTTTTTTGGCAAATTTCGGAAAAATTCAACCGGACTAATTAACATTTAAATCTCCTCCTTTATTAATACAGTTCGTTGTTTCTTATCTTGTTATAGTACAGTATAAGCAAAAAAGAGAAAAAAGTATAGCCCTTTTTTAAATAAATAATAAAAGTTTTAATATTTTCATCAAATCTATTTTTACCTTGTATATCCCAATCGAAATCCTCAGTATCATCATCCCATTCCAAGTTAGGAGATAGAAATCTCGGAAGCTACAACAATTGTGTTATCTAAGGTAATTCTTCACGAACATTGAATATGTAATGCATATTCTAGTATTTCTTGGGTTCTGCCTCTTCTGTTTATTTGAATCATATTACCGTACACCCATCCAAAAAAAGTTAGATGCTCTTCCAGCATTTTGTAATTCCAAACCCAATAATTTACATAAAATAAAAGGACTAAGGTTAAAAATATAAACTGTGTATTTGTCATCAGCTGTTATCTCCTATAATAATTAAATACTCCATAATAAAATTATACATTCATTAGTATTTTATATTATATCTATAAATTCTTTTTAACTAACCTGACCTTTAGTTCAATAAGAAAAGCCACCAAAAATGGCAGCTGGATCTTTAACTCTAGTACCCGTTAGCTTAATAAGAAACGTCCTATTCAGATATAATATTGTGTCTTTTGTTTTCTGCAAAGAAATCGTTAAAACGCTGATCATATCCAAAACTTCTTCTAACCAAAGGGTCTTTAAGTATTTCTGGATGACTTTTTAATAAATATTCTTGAAGCTGATTAGTAAAATCTTCTAAAGCATCAATAAATTCATTTGTGTTAACCACAAAACTGGACTTTTCAGGAACTTGCCTTGAAAAAGTAATTTTATTACCGTCATACCATAATCCTTCATACTTAAGGTGGAAAAATATATGGAGTCCTTCTTCATCTCTATAAAATACAAACTCTGTTTGATATGCATCGTGGGTCAATACAAAGACTTCGTAAAGTTTAATTTGTTTTAATCCCAAATTTATATCAATAACCTTACTAAATAATGGAAAACTAGCGTTTTTTAGATGATTTGTAAATGTACTGCTATCCCATTCACTATGAACAATAAACTTTGCCAATTCACTACCCTTTGAAATTGGAGAAAAATTTTCAAAAAATGATTTACTATTATGGATAAAGTTGATGGCGGTATCAAACGATTCGAATATGTCGTATTTTGGGTTAAAAGATTTAATTTTTTTATATCCTATATCTATATATGTGGTCATATGCAAGCTGCTGGTGCCCCAATATGATTTAGATACCCAAGTAAAGCAATAGTTGCTAAATCACCCATTTTTTTTGTCATCTAATGCTTCCGATAATGTTCTTCAATTCATTCCAGGACGATCTATAGAATACTTAAGTTTTTTTGTGACCCAATAAATTGCTTGATTAACCCTTTTGGGTGAAAAATTCTCTTGTACTGGTGTTGTTACCAATGATTTTAGGTAGCTGAATTCGAAGTTTTGGTGGGAATTTAAAGTATAGAACAGTTTTATCTTTCTCGTGTATCAGGGATGACTTGATCACGAATGAAGCCACGTTCCACATCAGAATCTACCTGCATCATGTCATATAGCCCAGCTTCCCCTGCCGTAACAAGTTCTCTTTGCGGGTGTTTTACAATCTCAGGAAAAAGTTATTCCTTATCATAGATTTCACTTTCATCATTAATCAAAAGATACCGGTGGTCGGGGTCGAACCGACAATCCTTACGGAACACGATTTTGAGTCAAAACATGTCGTCTGGGAGGTTCAACTTCAAAGGTATTTACTGCTTCAATGTTGTTTCTAGGATTAAAAACGATCAAGCAATTATTGTGCTCAATAAACATTATAATGGAGGACTTTTGATGTTTTTAATTCCAAAAGTCCTCCCCATTGAAAAGGCTGATTCCCTTATATTATCCCACTAATTCAAAAGCCGCCTCTTCCAATTCTTTCGAGTTAGTACCTATATAAACTTTGAATTCCCCTTCCTCAGATTTATAGTTCATGTCTGAGGTATAGTATTTCAAATCCTCATCCGTAATCGTAAAGGTGACTCTCTCCGATTCACCAGGATTCAAAAAGATCTTTTTAAATCCTTTGAGCTCCTTTACAGGACGCACCACACTCCCATATAAGTCCTGAATATAAAACTGCACCACTTCCTCACCAGGCCTGTTACCCGTATTGGTCACTGTAACACTGGCTTTAATCTCCTCCATTCTTATCATTTGATTCTTATCCAGTTCGATTTCAGAATAAGAAAAGTCTGTATAGCTTAAACCGTAGCCGAAAGGATATAGCGGTTCATTCGGACCATCAAGATACTTTGATATAAATTTCTCATGTTGATTTTTGTTTGTTAATGGTCTGCCCGTCTTAAAGTGATTGTAATAAACAGGCACCTGACCCGATTTGTACGGGAAGCTCATGGTTAGTTTTCCGGAAGGATTATAATCCCCGAATAGTACATTGGCAATGGCATGCCCGGCCTCGGACCCTAAGAACCACGTTTCAACGATAGCATCCATGTTTCTTTCAAACCAGTCTAGAACCAATGGGCGCCCATTCGTTAATACTAAGACCGTAGGCTTGCCTAATTTGACCATTTCCTCCGCTAATCTTCTTTGGACTTCAGGAAGTTCTAGGTCCATTCTGGAAGCTGCTTCACCTGACATTTCGCTGTTTTCGCCTAATGCAAGGACCACAATATCAGCTTGCTTTGCCTGCAGAAGGGCTTCTTCAAACCCTCCATCGATTACACCATCGATTTTGCAGCCTTCCGCATACAAAAGATTCTCCATATTATGAGCTTTATCTTTTAACCCTTCCAATAAGGTAATCGTTTGATCACCGTATCTTGAGAATTGCCAAGGACCTAATAAATCTTTGCTGTTAGCAAACGGTCCGATCACGGCAATCTTACCGTTTTCTTTATTTAAAGGTAGAACTCCATTATTCTTTAAAAGGACAATTGACTTTTTAGCAAGTTCCCGGCTTTCTTTGAGATGCTCCTGACAGAAATGATATTCCTCTTCTTTGTCTGGTCTAATATAGCGGAAAGGATCATCCATGATCCCTATCTTAAATTTATAGGTAAGAATCCTTTTTACGGCTTCGTCTAATTGACTTTCTTGCAGTCTTCCTTCTTCAATAAGTCCAGGAATATACTCTGAATAGGTAGTAGTAACCATTTCAATATCCATAGAGGCATCTACAGCCATTTTAGCCGCATCTTTCTGATCCCTTGCAGCGCCATGAATGGCAATTTCGTCAACAGCTCCATAGTCGGAAATCAAAATACCGTTAAAACCAAGTTCATCCCTTAACAAATTTTTCAATAAAGCTTTATTTCCTGCTACTGGGACCCCTTGAAAGACATTGAATGAGTTCATAACGGACCCGGCTCCAGCCTCCAAACCAGCTTTAAAAGGTGCAAGATAGACGTTTCTCAATGTACCTTCGGAAATGTCCACTGTATTATAATCTCGTCCTCCTTCTGCTGCGCCATAGGCAATGAAGTGTTTTAAACATGCGATAATTGTTTTCTCACTAAGCAAGCTTTCTCCTTGGAAACCCTCGACCTGGGCTTTTGCAATTAATGATCCTAAGTATGGATCTTCTCCAGCCCCTTCTACAACCCTTCCCCATCTAGCATCTCTCGTGACATCCACCATCGGTCCATGATTGTAGGTAATGCCTGATGCGGACGCTTCTTTTGCAGCAATGGCACATGCTCTTTTAATTCCATCCATATCCCAGCTGCTGGACCACGCTAGCGGGACAGGGAAAACCGTTTGATGACCATGGATAATATCTGCATTAAATAGCAGAGGAATGCCTAATCGTGATTGTTCTACGGCAATTTTTTGCAACTCAAAAACTCGATTACTATCAAATGCGCCTAAAATCGAACCAGCTTTGCCCTCAGCAACTAGCTTTTCAGCAGACTCAGACTCAACATCTCCTCCGAAAGAGAAATTAGATGCCAAACACTGGCTCATTTGACCAATTTTTTCTTGAACGCTCATGTTACTCACAAGCCTATCAACTTCTTGTTGAATTTCTTGGTCTGTCCGTTCAACGACTGGTTCAGACTTTCGGTATTTTTCTACCTCGCTCATTAATGCTTCTACTAATGAGATGCCCTCCCCCTTTTCCCCTTGAATTTGTAGATTCCCCAAGGAATGAAGATTGAGCGAACCGTTAAACGAGTCTTCTCTAAAGGTAAGAGTAATTTCTGCTGTTTCTTCTGATAAAAGAATGTACTTTCCTTTCGCATGAAGCTGCTCTCCCTCAACCATTACTGATTGAAAAAGCATGTTTAACGGAGCAGGCTCTTTCACACTGAAAGTATATTGATCCTCTTTTTCAACAACAAAAACAAATTTCATTTTTGCAAATGGGGTTTGTACTACTGTATTCCAGGTACCTAACATGTTAATTAACTCCTATCCAAGTTGATAAAATATTTTACCTGCACACTTGTACATTGCGGGCAGAATTCCATTTAAATCACTGCTGTAGTTTCATCCTTTACGTCATCCGCTTTTGTTCCTCTTGGCATCTCTGGAACTTTCAGGACGGCAATAGCACCTAAGATTCCAAGAATACCGATGACAGAAAACGCTGTTTGATACCCTCCAAGACCAAGTAATAATGGCATGATAGCTGGAACAATCGATTGTGGTAAAGCGTTTGCAATATTCAGGATACCTAAATCCTTAGCGGCATCTTCTTTATTAGGAAGAACACGAGTCAGAAGAGCCATATCTACGGCATAAAAAATACCTGCACCAATCGCTGAGCAAACAGCTAAAATTAAATATACTGTAAAACTTGTGGTAAAACCTTGGATAATCAAAGCCATTCCCATTAGTATACCTGCGCCAATAACAAATGGTTTCTGGCGTTTGAAATAGTCCGAAACGAAACCGCCAACAATACTAAAGAGGAAAGTTATGATTGTACCGATTGTAGTAAGAAGCGCTACTTTGCTTCCAAGCTCTGCTTGGGTAAAATGAAAACGTTCTACCATGAATAAAGTACCGAAAGATCCGATGGAAGGACCGAATAAGACAAGAAATCGAGCTAGCCATGCATAGGCAAATACCGGATATTTTCGAGGACTAGGAATAACCATCGATAAACTAAACTTTTCTTTTTCGGTTTTACGAGAACCAGTAGATCCTGAATCTCGAATCATACTAATGGCAATAATGGCGCAAACCATTGGAATGATCGCTAAAACGTACCATTTAATCATTTGAGATTCACCTAATGCATTGACCAACGTAATGCCAATAATCGCTGCCACTGCGCCAATTGAACCTAAAATACCGGAAATAGATCCACGTCGTGATACTTCTATCTGGTCGGCAATCAAGGCATTATTTGCAGCTAGCATAAAGTTAAAGAAGGCTTGGGCACATGACCAGAATAGGATTACTTGCCACACTTCATTACTAAGACCAATTCCTAAGATTGAAGCTCCTCCTAATACGCTTCCTATTAGAATCCAAGTCCGGCGACGACCAAATTTCAGACGGGTCCTATCACTAATGGCTCCCGCCACAGGGTTGGCAATCATCGCGACAAACGCACCAATGGATAAAACGTATGCCAATGCACTTTCTACGTTTTTAGGATCAATGGCTTGAATTTTCAGCGTAAGTAATAAGATCATCGGGGGAATAAGAGCAACATAGAGTCCAATGTTTGAAATGGTCAATGCTGGTACAAGGCGCTTAAATGGTGTAACGGCAGTATTCATCGGTTTAACCTCCAATAAATTTTAAAAATTGCAAAAACACTACTTCTATTTATTCTTACCTCGATTCGATACCGAACCCGAGGTAAGAGTGTTTCAATGTAAGAGATTTACACAGTGGTTTTAACCAATTGTTCGTTTAATTGCTGAATGAGCTCCGTTAGCATTTCTTCCGTCAATCCACCTTGACTGAAATTAGCCATCGCTCGAAGCGGCAAATATTTCATCATGGCTGCCATCATTTCAGATGCTTCCCCCTCGAGCTCTGCACTCGCAAGTGGGTTACCTTCATTCATTTTTGCCAGCATTGGCTGAGCAATTGGAGCGAGTATTGGATCGGTCAATAAATCCCCAATGGTTGTATTCCTATGAACAGGCTTTTTTATCAGAACACTGGATTGTACATAAAGGGTATCCATAAGGACAATATCCTTGGATGATTTCCCAATTAAAATTTCAAAGTCTCCCGTTTCAACATGCCAGTCTTTTAGTTCTACGTTGTAGTAAGCAAAAGCCCGTTTATCTAATCGGAAAGTTACCGTTTTCTCCTCACCTGGCTGCAACTCCACTTTTTCAAAGCCTTTCAGCTCTTTTTCAGGTCTGATTACACTGCTTGTCACATCTTTTACATATAGTTGTACAATTTCTTTTCCAATTACTGCACCAGTATTTTTCACATTTACAGTCACAGTAACAGTATCAGAATCCTTCATTTCCTTTTTACTAATGGATAGATTACTATATTCAAAGCTCGTATAGCTTAAACCGTAACCAAATGGGAATAACGGCTCCAAGTTTTTCTTATCATAGTAACGATACCCTACGAAAATTCCTTCCTTGTACTCTACTCGATCTCCTTCTCCAGGGAAGTTAAGGTACGATGGATTATCACTTAGTTGTTTTGGAAATGTTTCAGCTAATTTTCCACTTGGATTTGCATCACCGAATAATAAATCAGCAATTGCTCCGCCAAGTGCCTGTCCGCCTAAGTATCCTTCTAACAATCCTTTTACCCTGGTAATCCATGGCGTTTCAATAGGGGCACCATTGCTTAATACCACTACAATATTGCTATTCACTTCTGAAATCGACTCGATTAAATGAACATGGTTATCCGGCATCCGTAAATGCTCACGGTCATAACCCTCCGATTCATAACGATCAGGAAGACCCACAAAAAGGATTACGGTATCAGCTCCAGCTGCCACTTCTTTCGCTTCACTAAGTAGCTCTTCATCTACAGCATCACAATCAAGGTGATATCCTTGTGCAAATAAAACATTCGTATTTTTACCTGAAGCGTTTTCAATTTCTTCTAAAATATTATCTAGCTTTGTAGGGTTTATATGAGAGCTTCCGCCGCCCTGATATCTTGGTGTGTTTGCAAATCCACCGATGACAGCAATGGTGCCTTCTTTTTTCAATGGGAGGATCCTGTCTTCATTTTTTAATAGAACCATACTTTCTCTTGCCACTTCTCTAGCAAGACGATGATGAGCATCTTTGTCATAGACAGCGTTTTCCTTTTTATGGTCAACTGCTTTAAAAATAATGTTTAAAAATCTTTCTACGGCCCTATCCAACTTTTCTTCGGTTAGCTTTCCACTTCTTACTGCAGCGATAATTTTCTGTTCGCCGATTCCATTACTTGCTGGCATTTCAAGCTCTAATCCAGCGGAAAGAGCATCTTCACGTTCATTAACTGCTCCCCAGTCTGAAACTACAAAGCCTTCAAATCCCCATTCCTCTTTTAAAATATCAGTTAACAAGTATTCATTTTCTGATGCGTATTCACTATTTACTTTGTTATAAGCTGACATTACTGTCCATGGTTGTGCTTTCTTGATAGCGCCTTCAAAACTAGCCAAATAGATTTCCCGTAATGTTCTTTCATCAACAATGGCATCCGTTGACATTCTTCGGTGCTCTTGATTGTTTACAGCGAAATGTTTTAATGAGGTCCCAACCCCTTGACTTTGGACGCCGTTGATATGACTGGCTGCCATTTCTGAAGATAGGTACGGGTCTTCAGAAAAATATTCAAAATTTCGACCACAAAGTGGAGATCGTTTAATATTTGCCCCCGGACCAAGTAGGACTGCGACATCTTCAGCCTGGCATTCTTCGCCTAATGCAACACCTACTTCGTGTATTAACTCCTTATTCCATGTACTTGCTAATCCTACAGCAGATGGGAAGCAGGTCGCGGGAACACTATCATAAATCCCTAAATGATCTGCACTTTGCTGTTGTTTGCGGAGTCCATGAGGACCATCCGTTACCATAATGGACGGAATCCCTAACCGTTCAATCCCTCTTGTTGACCAAAAATTTATTCCTGAACATAAACTTGCTTTTTCTTCTAAAGTCATTTGAGAAATCATTTGCCTCATATCACTTTTCATCGTTTCTCCCCTATTCTAGTGATCTTGTAACCGATTACTTAACATCATTATATTGTTTATTTTTTTGTATTAATGGTAAAATCGAGAGAAAAAAAGTAAAATTATTAGAAGATTTTTTATAAATGGGGGTTAGCGATGAATTTAGAGTATATTAGTAGGCTCGTATTTGACATGTTTAAAATACCGGTCTTTCTATTGGGGAAAAATGGAGAAATGATTTTAGAACACTCCATCCATTTTCAACATAACCTCTTCGATTTTTCAAAAGAAACTATATTAAACCAACTTTTTTCGGAAGGTCATACACTTGATTTCCCAGTATTTAGTACAACCGCTTACCTTGGAAACTTTTTCTCTATTAACATCCGATTGGGTGAAGAATTTCATGGAAAAATCATTGTTGGACCTGTCCTTTTTTCCAATGTACCAAAGGAATCAATTAAAGGGATTGTAAACGACTTTCAGCTTCGCGTAAATAAAGAAGAATTGATTCATTATTACCATTCCCTTCCTGTCTATAGCCACTTGGATTTTATTCATTTAAGTACGATTCTTTTTTATATGATTTACCAACAAGAATTGGATGTGGTTAATATCCTTCAAAATAATAAGTTGCTTGGAAGGAAGAGAATGGAAATCGAACAGCCGGACGTTCATGTATCAGAACGGCGCCAAGAAATAATGACTTATGTTGACCCACTTTATGAAAAAAGAATGTTCGAGTGTGTGAAAGAAGGGAAAAAGTTTGAACTTATTCAGCTTTTACAGGAATCACCGAAAGAAGGGAAAATGGGAGTTCTTTCTAAGACAAGTCAGTTGAGAAGTGTAAAAAATTTAACCATTGCAGGCATCACACTTGCTACGAGATCAGCTATTGATGGTGGACTTATGCCTGATGTTTCCTACACTCTAAGTGACCTATTTATCCAAAAGATTGAGGAACTGAACGATTATAACGCAGTCATGAAATTTTTTGAATATGCACTACTGGAGTTTACCGAACGAGTTCAAAAAGGAAAGAAACATAAATATTCTAAACCTATTAATATTTGTCAAAATTATATCTATACCCATCTTTACCAAGATATTTGCCTTTCCGATTTGGCTGATTTAGTCCAAATGAATCCACAATATTTATCTCATCTATTTAAAAAAGAAGTAGGCATTTCAATAATTGAATTTATTCAACAAGTTAAAGTGGATGAGGCCAAAACTTTACTGACCTATACCCAACACTCTTTAACTGAGATTTCATCTCTTTTAAACTTCCATGATCAAAGTTATTTTATAAAAGTTTTCAAAAAATTTGCAGGAGTGACCCCAAACCAATTTAAAAAAGGGATTATTTCCAATGAAAATGCCCGGTGAAGTATCCCAACGGGCCTTTCACCTATAATAATTTCGCAACATAAGAGCTGATAAATAAAAAAACGTTCCTTACAAAATGTAAGAAACGTTGAAGAATAAGCTTTTCTTCTTTTTACTTAAATATTTAATTGTTTCACTTCAAAACTGACTAACATGTTTCTCATAAGAATGTGAATATTTTATGACACCCTTTCATCACCTTGTCCTTTGCGAGGGCTTTATGTAAAAGCCCACGTCTCAGTACTTCTACGATATCCGAGATTCGCGGGGTAAAGCGAATCTCCAATTTTCAAATTTGAGGGCGTTTTTTGCAATTTTGGTTATTTTTTACCCTTTATTTGTGAAGGCGTTTAATCCCATATAAGTACTGGTTTTGACCGTACTATACTTCTAAGTCTGCAATTCCGATACCACCAGGTCCAGCATGTGTAGATATCATTGCGCCTGCTTGAATCCATTTTACATTTTTGAAACCTGTTTCTTTTGCGATATCATCCATCCCCTGCTTGATCTTTTCATCAAGTCCGACAGAGTAAAGAAGAAAAAGTTGTTCTTTATCAATGTCGTATTGACCTAAATAATCTCGCATGAGTTTCTCGGAAACAACATCCATTTTCCCACGATATTTTTTTGTTGAAACAAGATTTCCATCAATTAGTTCAATACGCGGCTTTATTTTTAACAAAGCCCCACCGAGATAAGCAAGATTACTGACTCGTCCTCCTGCTCTTAAAAATTCTAAACTTCCGGGAACGAAAGCCAGTCTTGATTTAGGAACCTTTGATTCAATCTTCTCTACTAATTGGGCAGGTTCAATTGAAGGTTCATTCTCTAATGTGGAAACCGCATACATTACAATCGCAGTTAATCCACCTGTTACGTTCAATGCGTCAATTAGAAAAATATCATCCAAATCTTCCGTTGCGATGACCGCATTTTGAAAGGAAGAGGATGCCTTTGACGTATAACCAATATGTATGATGGTGCAATCTGGAAAATCATTTTTTATCTTCTTGAAAAATTCAAGATATTCATGGGAATTTGTCGATGTTGTAGAGGGTATTTTTTTTGTCCGCTCGTAGTATTCATAAATATCCGTGACAGGTATCGTACCATCTAGGTAATCCTGCCCATCGATAATCACATGCATCGGTACCACTTGGACATTATGTTTATCTGCTAATTCTTCTGGTAAATCCGCACCACTCTCTGTCGATAAAATCATTCTTCTCATAAATATCCCCCACTTCTATATAAAAAGCCGTTACTAATGTTTGCATTTATATGTTCTACTCTACTATACATTAAATAAGGGATAGGCTACACATACCAGAAAGAAATAGTAAGTTCTAGTACTCTAACTTTTAGTAATTGTATATTATTGTTTTTTATAGGTTGTTTTCGAAAATAATGTTGTTAAAAATCAATGAGCAGGATAATTAAAAAGGATATTTTGTGTAAAATTACACTTCAATAAATGAACATTCATGATTTAATAGTCGCTTTATCCCTTCAATGAGAGAATTTTAAAGTTTAATGAGCGAATATGGGGTTTCAATGAGCGAATAGTGGGCTTTTATGAGCGAATCTTGTATTTCTATGAGCGAATTTAAGAAGTAACATTCTTTTAAAAAAGAGCGTTTTTATATTATACTCGATTAGATTAATGATACCGGTGGTCTTGGCCCCAACCGTTCCCCCATCTCTCCTATCCTACTTATCTATTTAATTGTTTCACTTTCAAAGGCTTTTTTTCCTTACTTACTTTGATGATTTCACTGATAATACTGAAAGCATTTCTTGTGTTGTTTCCGAACCCATTTCCAATCCGATTGGGGAATGGACCTAAAATAAACAAGCTCAGGACTCTTTAGGAAACAGAGTTCAGAGCTTGTTTATTTTCCAACAAAAGATAATTGTTTTCCTTTAAGTGCTTCATTCAGTATTCGCACCGCTTTCGGTCCAACACCATGTAACTTCAATATTTCTGACTCAGTAACCTTTGTTAATTGATCAAGTTTATAGTAACCGGCATTGATAAGAGCTCTTGTAGCAGGTTTACCAATATTGGGGAAATCATTTTCTAGTGGCACATTATTGAAATTGTCCATATTTTCTCCTATCATTATTGAAGAACTAAATCTTTATTTTTTTACTTCGTTTCCAGTAATATATTAAACTAAACCTTTAAATAAAGAACTAAGGTATCGATTTTCACACATCCAATACAATTCCTTAAATAATCATATTAATGATGTTCCAGGAATTTAATGGCTGACCGAATAGACCTAACAAGACTTGGTCCGATTAATTCTGCTATATCCAAAAAGATATCAAGGAATCCCCACCATATGGATTCCTTTCCTTCTTCTTTTCTCTTGTCTCTTCGGGCTTTTCTTCTCTCTTTAAATGTATTCACCATACTCCTCTCCCATCTCGTATCTATATTTTTAACATTTATAAAAGTATATTTTTGCAATTTTTATTTTTTGTTTGGCATATGAAACAAATAAACTCACGTCCAATTTAATTATATGGTAAATGTTGAGAATTTCAAAGCACGCATTTATAGTAAAAATAGATAAGTTAAAAGGAGGAGTATATATGAACCTGGGAGCTTTTTCAGTGAGTTTAAACGTTAAAGACATTCATCTATCCAAGTCATTCTACGAAAAACTGGGATTTCAAGCTTTTGGTGGTGACATTAGTCAAAATTGGCTTATTATGAAGAATGAAAATTGCATCATTGGGCTATTCCAAGGAATGTTTGAAAAGAACATTCTGACCTTTAATCCAGGATGGAATGAAAATGCTGAAAATCTTGAATCGTTTACGGACATTCGAGACGTTCAAAAACAACTTAAGGCTGAAGGAATAAAAATGCTGACTGAAGCAGCTGAAACAAATGAGGGACCAGCACATTTTATCATTGAAGATCCAGATGGGAATCAAATTCTTGTCGATCAGCATCGGTGAAAAAAGAGGAAATAACGGCTGAAGAGTTTTAGTACCTTAAACTTCTATTATTTCTAACAGTATAATCCTTCAAAGGAAAGGATGATTGAAATGAGTACGGATCAGCAGTCTACATCGAACCTCTCACTCAAAGAGAAAGCTGTGTCTTTTCTGCAGCTCGTGGCATCAGGGAAAGTTCGTGAAGCATACCAGACTTACATAAGTCCTGACTTTCGTCACCACAACCCCTATTTCCGTGGCGACGCAGAATCACTCATGCTTGCGATGGAAGAGAATGCAACTATGAACCCTCAAAAAATACTTGAAGTCAAACTTGCTATTCAAGAGAGAGATACGGTTGCGGTTCACTCTCATGTGAAACAGAATCCAGAGGATCTTGGAGGATCTGTTGTACATATCTTCCGTTTCCAAGATAACCAAATCGTTGAATTGTGGGATATAGGACAACCCCTACAAGGGGATTCACCTAATGAGAACGGCATGTTCTAATTTAGTTAAATGGATGTGCTGCTAAAACACGTTTATCCTTTTTGTTACTTGTTTGTTCCGAAATTTAAGCTGACAAATTAGGAGATTACCTGTTTTAGGTTTTCATGTAGAAAGGTACCGTCTTTAAGCAAGTACATATGAAAATGTGTAAAACAGATTATTCTACAGTTTCAATATCGAAAATATTGGGTAAGTATGTATTCTACAAAAGGAGGAGTATCCATTTGAAGATCTCTTCATTCTCGTTCAAAGAACCTTCAGTTTATCATGATTTATTTTAAATTTTAAGGTGTTCTTCAATTTCTTCTTCTCCAATACCAATATAAATAACCTTTTTTTCTGGTATGTACACACGATAGGTAGCAATTCCAGCCTCAGCAATACCTTTTAAGAAGTCTAAAAAAGGGAGTGAGATGTTAGCGATTGCCTCAAGTACCATATTTCTATTAAATTTATCTGAGATATCCAGGCTTACTTGAGAATCTGTTTTAAACTCCGAATGTACTCCCTTATATGTGGCTTGACCCGTAGCAACTTCAATTTCGTATTCATTAATGCCTCTTTGGGACAACTCATCTAAGAATTGGGGAAAGCTTATCTCGCCGTTACTTCTTCTGCGGATAATCTCTTGAAACTCACTTTCTGTTATTTTGTCATTCATACATATACCTCCGATAGAATTAATTCGTCATTATCCCTTCATCATAATTCTAATCTCTGAGGTCCTTCTTATTCTTGTAAAATTGGGACATTAATCGTTTATCCAAACTCTTTCTATTAAACTTCCTCAGTTTACTCCATATATTCGGAGCTGCCGTAACAAACCTTCCTAAACTGTTTCTGAAAAGAATTCTCTGCTAAACTGCTTCTTTAGTTGAAAAAAGAAAAGCCACCAGGAAGGATAGCTTACTTCTTTAAATATTGCACTCATGAATTTAATTTATTCAAATTATACTCGTCTTGTTATTATTTTTAGCCTTTAATCGTTTTAATTTTCTTTTATGGGTTCTTATTGCGGTTTCCTTATCTTTTAAACTGGAGGTAACTACTCCATTGCTTTCTACTACCACCAAACTATTTATTCCGCTTTGATAGTTTCTATAGGAAATATACATAAATATCATCCTTCCTTTATGAATAATATCATTTGCTTTTCCTTAATTTTTTGCGGGAATTCATCCGGTTACTTAAGATAATTCTAGTCTTTATTTTTTTAGTTTATATTAAAAAACAGTAAAGTTTCCTTTAATTATTTCTTACAAATTGACCATTTTAAAAGGTAAACTATATACGTCAACTGCTTTATAAAAGAGAAATGGTATTGGCGTTGTCAACTCTTCTAAAATAAGCACCTGTTATTTGAACAAATATCTAAAATTTATTCCTGCTTTATCTAATTAGCAATGTTGATCAACTGTACTTATGTCAATATTAAACGATCCATTTCTATGTAAATTCATAAAGTCTACTTAAAATCTATTTAGTTTCTAAACAGAACAGATGTTTTTTTGTAAAATAGTTATGTCCGTTTTGTTTTACTACATTAATAATTTATAGAGGTGGAATTAAATTGAATGGTACATCACATGCAGTAATTGGATCAGCAACAGGTTTTATTGTTGCTAATACATTTCAAACTTCTCCGTCTGCGACACTCTTGTTTGTAGGATTAGGAGGCGTTTCAGGATTAATGCCTGATCTAGATTTTTGGGAAGCTTCGCGGAAAAATTACTTTGTCTCATAAGGTGATTAGGCTATCTGCCTTGATAATTGGAGTGATTATGATTCTATATAGTTTCTTTGAAAAAATAATGGCTGAAAGATGGCTAGGGATTGGAATCGGATTTTTGATTGTAGTGGTTGCATGCTTAATTAAGCAAAAACATATGTTAACTATTAGAGGAATTACTGTCCTGGTGGGAGGATTCTCCTTTGAGGAAATATGGTTAATTCTGCTAGGGATCTACATAGTAATTGCGTCCTTTACTTCTCATCGAAGCTATACCCATTCGTTCGTAGGCATTGTTTTTTTGGGGGTTATTGCTTCCAATTTAGAGGCTTCACTTGGGATTCAGGGTGTTTTCTATTCCTTTTTTGGTGGTTACCTCAGTCACCTGATAGCGGATTTAAAAATACTACCATTTAATAAACGGGGGATTAAGCTGTTCCTACCACTGTTATCCAAAGAAATATAACTCTGACTAAATATTTTCTTAGTTTTTTTGCATTTATTAATTCTAATTATAATCGAAATTCATTCTGTATAATACTTCCTCTTATTGCACTTTCTGGATCGTTAGCTCAATAAGTTCTACTAAAAAAAGCGTTAATCCTTCTTGGATTAACGCACCCGTTACTTTAAGTACAATGTTTCACAAACTTATCTATAATTCAATTTGTTTAATGAATCTTGCTGGGTTACCACCTTTATTTTTTATAATTAACCAACTTGAACAGTTGGACGAATAATCATCTCGTTAACGGCTACATCGGAAGGTTGCTCAATAGCAAATGCGATGGCACGAGCAACGCTATCCGCATCAATTGCAATTTTGTAAAATTCATCTAATCCTGCTTTCATCGTTGGGTCAGTTGTAGTTTCTAAAAGTTCACTGGTAACTGCCCCAGGAGAAATATTTGTCACACGGATATTTGTCTTGTTCATTGCTTCTTCTTGACGCAAGCCTTCAGAAATGGCTCTTACTGCAAATTTGGTACCACAATATACCGTTCCGCCTGGGTAGATGTTATGTCCAGCTACAGAAGAAAGATTGATAACATGACCTGATTTGCGCTCTCTCATAGATGGAACAATAGCAGCAATAGCATATAGAACACCTTTGATGTTGACATCAATCATCTTATCCCACTCATCAACTTTATTCTCAGCAAGAAAAGCCTGTGGCATGATTCCGGCGTTGTTGACTAGTACATCAATTTTTCCAAACTCTTTAAGAGCATATTGGGCTAGTTCTTCCATTTGCTGACGAGAAGTTACATCGGTCACTTTATAAATAGCTTGTCCGTCGTTATTTTGAATTTCAGCTTGCAATTTCTTTAAACGGTCATCACGACGAGCAGCTAGGACCAATTTTGCACCTTTAGATGCAAGTTCTCTTGCAGTGGCTTCTCCAATACCGCTAGAAGCACCCGTAATAACGACAACTTTATCTTGAATATTAGACATAATAAATAACACCCTTTCTTAGTTTTCAGGAATAATTTCGTTAATACAATTTAATGCGTTTAGTGTTCTCGGAAAGCCCATATAGGGAAGGCAGTGGGTGATGGCGGTGATTAAGGTTTCCTTTTCATTGCCAACATTTTTGTTC